>JAGGUV010000023.1 GCA_021158345.1 Bacteroidales bacterium | reverse complement strand
TATATAATATTACAGGAAAACCTATCAGGCAATTTAATATTACAGGAAAAAAATCACAGCAATGGGATGGCAGGGATAATAATGGAAACCTTGTTAAAAAAGGAATTTATTTTTACAATATAAATTACGGCAATATTTCATCTAAATTAAATAAAATATTATTTATTAATTAAAAGTTAAATATCATGAAAAAAACAATTTTACTTTCAATTTTATGCTGTTTGCTTGGCAGCATTTCACAAGCGCAGATAACCAGAGGAGCCTCGCCGGGGGAAATATATATCTCTGACAACTGGTATTATGATAATTTGGGAAACCTACATGATGCAATTTTCCGCTCAACTGATAACGGTGAACACCTTGCTTTACAATACGAAACTTTACATTATCCGCCTCTCGGAGAAATGAGATTAGGACAAATGCTTGGCGATGCCACTCCCGGGGTTTTGTATAACTGGGGTTGGAATGAGCTTTGGGTGAGTTTTGATTATGGGATGAATTGGGAATACAGGGAAAATTATTCTTATGCAAAATATGTTTCAGGTTTCTCTAATGGTGAAATATATAGACGAAGCGATTATAACTTATATAGAAGTGATAACTACGGTGAAACTTTTGAACTAATTGTAGAATCATTATCAGAGCCTCTATCCGATGTCGGGGTAACATCAGGTGAATTATATGGAATTACAGGTTCCGCAGGCTTTGGGTATAACCTTTATCATAGCCATGATTATGGACAGACCTATACTGAAATCCCTATAGACAGCACAGTAGCCTTTTGGTCAGTATCCGGTAATTACCCCGAAATCTCACGTGGCACAGAACCCGGTGAATTATACCTTGTTTCCTGGTGGCCCGATTATCATTATAAAATATTTTATAGCGTTGATACCGGTTATACCTGGATGGAAAAATTTGAATCGGGATACATAAATATTCCTTACTGTGGAGTTATATATACGGCAGGACGTGAACCTGGTTCGTTTTATGTTATACGATGTTCACCAGACCCTACACAGTCACATGCCTGGCTATACATCGACTACAGTAACGATTACGCGGAAACTTTTACAACTTATTTTTATGATCTAGATTCTTTATATACAAGCATTCAAAACACTCAAAAAACCGATTTTATATTCAACAGCTATCCCAATCCTTTTACCGATAAAACCACCATAGCATTTTCACTGCAAGATAATTCATCAAATCCCGAATTGCATATCTTCGATATTCACGGAAAATTAATTCGTGAATTTAATATTTATGGAAAAAACCAGCAACAATGGGATGGCAGGGACAATAATGGAAACCGTGTACCAAACGGTGTTTATTTCTATCATATAAAAACTGTAAGCTTTACTTCACAGTTTCATAAATTATTATTTATTCACTAAAACAAATTTATTATGAAAAAAACAATATTAATTTCAGCTTTATGCTTGCTTTTTGGCAGCATGGTATTTGCCCAGAATTGGGTAACCTTTACCAAATCTACCCCAGAAGAACCAGTCATTAATCTAACTCAATCAAATAATCAAGAAGTATCATTTACAGTAGAAATCTGCGGTATGTATAAAAATAATATAACCTTTGAAAATGAAGCATTTCAAAGAATAGATATACCAAATGAAGCTAAAACAAAACAAATCGGGAATCCGGAACTACCTTATATCAGGCAATTAATTGCCATACCCGAATGCGATAATGTTGTATTAAATGTAAATATAACAGGCCAGACCGATTTTAACAACTATAATATTTATCCTGCTCCAGATTATGAAGATATTCAAAATCCTGATAGTACAGTTTATTTACAAGAAATTTTTAGTAAAAATGACACAGTTTATAATCAAAATGTTTATTTTCCCGGGATGAATGCCGAAATTATTTCAACAGGATATTTACGAAGTCAAAAATATGCAGAAGTATATATTTATCCTATACAGTTTAATCCTGTAACAAAACACATTATTGTTTATACTAATTATCAAATATCGCTTGATTTTATTAATCCTACAACAGATGTAAATATAAATACAGGTATTTTCAACAATGTAGCTACCAACACATTTCTAAACTATGTTTCCAGTGGAGTAACAGCCAGTATTAACGATAATGTACAAGGCAACGGCAATGTACAGTGGATTACACTTACAAACACTGCTAATGCCCGTCTCATTATTGCTGATTATCTGATTATTTGTTCTGATCCATTTTTCGAGCCTGATAATCCAGAATCAGAAGTGTTGCGTATTGCAAATCACAGGGCAACTTATAATGGTTTTGATGTGGCTATTCTGAATGCAGATAATATTATTTCAGATGAACTTGGTTTCTTTTACGAAGGATCATTAATTGGAGATGATACTTACAAAAAAGAGCAACGCATACGTACCTGTATCCGCAAAATATACCAAGGTGCTCATGCTCAGCATACTTACGATGGCAAGTTGGGGTATGTTTTATTAATAGGTGATTCTGAAAACAATACAAATCTGGGAATGCCTACTTCTTATAATCATGTTTATAAAATACCTTTTACAAACAAAAAATATTATCCAGCAGACTATTTATTATTCATGCGTTACAAAACAACAAAGTACGTATGATGAAACCGGTGATTTATTTATAGGCAGATTTTGTGTGGATAATAATTTGCAAAATGGTTTAATGGAGTTGCACAATATTGTAGAAAAAACAATTTATTTTGAAACTGGAGTGAATGGTTTTGCCAATTGGAAAGATAATGTTGCATTTACTAATGATTCAACATCATCTTCGGATTATTGGGAAAAATATTATCTTTATATAAATGGTTTACTAAATGAACACCAAAATTTATCTTTTGTAAATTCATATGAATTTAACTATCATTTTAAACAGCAAACAATAGATATGCTAAATAAAGGAGCAATTACAATGTTGTATAATGGGCATGGAGGTATAAGCTGTTGGGATGACAAATTATCAGAAACAGTTTTTAAAAATGAACTAACAAATGAGAATATTTTTCCGTTTTGTTCAGCACATTGTTGTTTAACTGGAAGTTTTGATACTTGGTTTGACTGTTTAGGAGAATCATTAACAACATATTCAGATAAAAAAGGATTTGTCGGGTATTTAGGATGTGGTAATGTAACTTTTGTAAACAGTAATAGTATTTATATGTCTTATTCTAAACCCCCAATGGATTTCCAAGCAAGAATTCCTTATTCATTTTGGTATAATAAATCCTATATAACAGGTGAATTTATTTTAGAATCAAAAATAAATTCAACTGTTAAATCTGATGCATTTTCCTATAACCTATTTGGAGATCCTGCATTAAATCTTATGGCTCAGGAAATTGAAATAGACCATGATACTACAATGTCATTGACAACAATAATTTCAACAAAAGTAATAGTTGATTCAGGGGCTATATTTACTATACCAAATAATGGGAAGCTTTATTTTATAAATGATGGACGACTTATTATAAAAAATAATTCCACATTGGTTTTAAATAATAATGATTCTGTATTTAGTGAGAATAGTAATAATAAAATTTATGTTGATGGTAATATATCTATAGGACAAAATGTTGTATTTATTTCTAAAGATACATCAGTGTTCACACTTTATCTGAATAGAAGTTGTCCATCTACTGTAATTGAAAATGTTAGCTTTTATAATTGCATTGTTGATAATAAAATTTTAAAACTTACAATAAATAATTCAAATTTTAATAATTCAAATATATATTCTAATCAGGGTAACATTTCAATTTCAAATACTGTTTTTAATAATACAACCATTTCTTTAAAAAATCAGTTAGAAGATTTTCCTTTTTCTGCAAATATAACTAACTGTAATTTTAATTATAATTGTAATAATGATGCAACAGCTATTAATATATGGAATTATAGAAATTTTGAAATAGACAGCAATACAATACATGGTTATAATAATGGTATAATTATTTCACAATCAGGAGATGGACAAACGGGGAATCAGAATATTGTGGGAAATATTATCTCTAATAACATATCAACAGGTATTAGCGTGTATAATTCAACAGCTTCTATTAGCTGTAATCATATATACCAAAATAATTACGGTTTAAAATTTTACGATAACAGCAATATTGCTTTATATGGAAATGAAAATGCAGAGAATTATATGGATACACAGGTAATAAAAGATAATACATCATATGAAGTTTATTCTTCCTATTATAGTTTTCCATTTTATTTCAGGTATAATGCCATTATTGACGAAGATAATATAGGCAATCCTGTTGATCCTATGATTTATTTAGATTGCGATCCAAATTTAGAATTAAGTCAAAAGGATATACGTTATAATTATTGGGGAAATAATTTTGATGCAGAATTAGATTTTTATCCTTGTAGTTATTTTTATTATATACCTACCTGGTATCCACCTGATTGGTTTTTAGATGACTCAGCAGATAAACTTCTTTACGAAGATGCGGAAACTCAATTTAAATCAGAAAATTATTCAAATGCAGAAACTCTTTATAAACAGCTTGTCAATCAATATCCTGGTTCAAAATATGCTAAAGCATCAATGAAACAACTTTTTGCTTTGGAAAAATATGCCGGGAATAATTACAATAGTTTAAAACAATATTATACAACTAACGATACAATATTATCAGATACATCATTAACAAAACTCGGTGATTTTCTGGCTAATAAATGTGATATTGCCTTAAAAAACTGGCAGACTGCCATTGATTGGTATGAAAATGAAATATTAAATCCTGAAACTGTTAATGACAGTATTTTTGCAATTATTGATTTAGGCTATACATATTTACTTATGGAAAATGATAGTAGCAATAATAGTAAATCATCATATACTGGTAAAATGCAGGAATATATTCCTAAATCAATGACAAAATTTATAAAGAAACGGGATTATTTACTTTCTTTATTGCCTGTTAGTAAGGAATATACTTCATTGGAAGATAATTCAGTGATATCAAAATCAGGAGAATTATTGCAAAATATACCTAATCCTTTTTCAGACAAAACAACAATTTCGTATACTTTAAGAAAACAGTCATCTGTATTTATTAAAGTATTTGATATTTATGGAAAAGAGGTAAAATTTATCAATGAAAATATAAAAAACACAGGACAACATAAAACAGAATTAAATGCAAAAGATTTACCTGCAGGCATATATTTTTATTCATTATTTATAAATGAAAAATTATCGGATACAAAGAAGATGATAATTGTAAAATAAAAATTTGAGTTTGATTTAAAAGGGAAAATTTAAAAAAAATGTCAGTTAATAAATTAAAAAAAAACACCCGCAAAATTTTAAAACCTTGCGGGTGTTTTAAATTATATTTTAATTATTTTAATTTCGATTTATCCGGAAAAGGAGGAATAGCCGGTAATTCTTCAGGATAGTTTTTCAATTCTTCAAGAATCACTTCAATAGCTTTATTAAGCTGTTGGTCTTCTCCTGCATATTCTTTAGCAGGATCATTATCAACAACAATATCAGGGTCAACGCCGTGTCCTTCAATAATCCACTTACTTCCATCAGCAGCATAATGGCCAAATTCAGGTCTGTTAAGAGTTCCGCCATCAATAAATGGTAATGACCCTCTTATGCCTGTAACAGCTCCCCAGGTACGTGTGCCAATAAGTTTTCCTAATTTCTTTTTTCTGAATTTGTATGGAAATAAATCTCCATCGGAAGCAGAATAACAGTCAATTAAACAAACTTTAGGTCCGTAAAGCATACCATCAGGGCTGGGACTTGGAGAAGTATTTCTGCTCATCTGCATCATTACCAGAGTTCTGCTTAAACGTTCTATTATCATTGAAGAAACATTTCCGCCACCATTGCCTCTATCATCAATAATTAAAGCTTTTTTGTTAAGTTGAGGATAATAATGCTTTACAAATTCGTTTAAACCCTCTGTCATCATATCAGGAATATGAATATAGCCTACTTTGCCGTCTGTAGCTTCATTTACTTTTTTGATGTTGTTTTGTACCCAATTGTAATAGTATAAACCACTTTCATCGGCAATAGGGATAACAATAACTTTTCTACTGTCTTTTTCTGTTGCTTTGCTGTTTACTGTTAATTCAACCTGTTTGCCTGCCGTGTTAACTAATGATTTATAGATATTTTTCATATCCTTGGTAGATTTGCCGTTAACAGCAATAATATAATCGCCTTTTTTAACGTCAACACCAACTTCTGTTAATGGTGAGCGTAGTTTTTTTGACCAGTTTTCACCTTTCAGGATTTTGTCAATTTTAAAATATCCTGATTTATCTTTGGTTAATTCAGCACCTAAAAGTCCAGTTTTTATTCTTTTTGGACTGACCTTGTCACCACCACCAACATAAGCATGACCTATGCTAAGTTCTCCAATCATTTCACCAATAATATAGTTAAGGTCATTACGGTCGTTAACATAAGGAACCAAAGGAGCGTATTTTTCATGAATACTTTTCCAATTAAGACCGTGCATTCCGGGATCGTAGAAGAAATCACGCATCTGTCTCCAAGCTTCGTCATATATTTGTTTCCATTCTTGTTTCAGGTTCACCCAAACTTTCATGTTTGAAGTGTTTACATAGTCTTTAATATTTATTTTTGATTTGGGAAGGTCAATTATTGCATATTTCCCCTTTGTTGGGATAAGCATTTTTTTCTTGTTAGCAGAGATTTCAAAAGAGCTGTATTTTCCCAGGTTTGTCTCTTTTTTCTTTTTAAGGTCATACATCATCAATGAGCTGCCTTTTTCTTTGCTTGAGGTTTTGTTATAATAAACAGTGTTTCCAATAACATTTACATTCCAATAACTACCGCGGGAAACAGGCAGACTGATTACTCTTTCAGAAATGCCGTCAAAATCTATTTTTATATCTAAACTTTTTTCTTCCTTTTTGTCCTGTTTTTTATCTTTTTTATCTTTTTTAGAAGCTTCTTCTTTAACAGCTACAACATCGTTTTCAGGTTTAAATGGCGAAGGAGTATCTTTTGTTAAAGTAACAAAATATATTTTACTCATATCATTATAAGAAATATTGAATTCTGTCCAGCTGTAATTTGGGTTAAAATCACGCGAAGAAGTAAAGAAGAGGTATTTCCCGTTACTACTGAAAACAGGACTGCCGGCATTATACCATTCATCTGTTATCTGATGTGTTTTTTTATCAGATAATCCATAGATATATATTTTTGATACTCCTAAATTTTGTGGTTTGGTATATGTTATCCATTTGCTGTCGGGCGACCAGTGGAAATCATGAAATTCCCAGTCTGTAGCTTGTTCTACAAGTGTGATTTTTTTTGTCTCTATGTCAATATATTGAAGTCTTAATTTTTTATCTGACCAAAGGATTTTTTTGCTGTCAGGCGACCAGATTAATTCAAATTTATAAGTATCGCTGTTTTTTGTCAGTTGTATTGGTTCTGAATTGCCGTTTTTGTTAATAATATATATTTCATCTTCACTTGTTTTATCGGAGATATAAGCAATATATTTTCCATTAGGTGACCATTCGGCATTTCTGTCGTGAATATTTGATGTTCCGGTTAAATTTTGTGTGATACCGTTTTTTGCAGGTACTGTGAAAATATCACCTCTGGCACCAAAAACTATTCTTTTTCCATCAGGGGAAATTGAATAAGAGTTAATTTTTTTGCTTGCATCTTTCAATGTGTTTCTTGAGTTTGCAAAATCATTGTCAATAAATATTTCAATTTTTTCCGGTTTATTGGTAGTTAAGTCAAAATTATAGATATATCCGCCGTTTTCATATATAATTGAATTGTTCCCGAGAGAAGGGAATTTAATGTCATAATTGGTGTAATTTGTGAGTTTTTTAGTCTCTTTTGTATTTATGTTATATACAAATAGGTTCATAGTCCTGTCTCTGTCAGATAAAAAATAAATATTATTGTTTTTCCACATAGGGAAAATATCCTGAGCAGGATTGTTGGTGACGTTAATAGTTTTTTTTGTTTTAAAATCATAAATCCAGATATCGTCAGCCATGCCGCCTCTGTAATATTTCCATGTTCTGAATTCACGGAAAACACGGTTAAATGCTAATTGTTTTTTATCAGGCGAAAAGCTACAAAATCCTCCACAAGGTAATGGCAGTTCTTCATTTAAGTTTCCATCTGTTGAAGCTATAAAAAGCTGTCCTTTAAATGAGTTAAAAGATTTTTTTCTTGAGCGGAAAATTATTTCTTTATTATTTTTCCAACACATTACTATGTTGTTTGGCCCCATTCTGTCGGAGATATCATCCCTGTTTAAGGTAGCCGTATAAGTTAGTCTTTTAGGTATTCCGCCTTTTGAAGGAATTGTAAATACTTCTGTGTTGCCATCGTATTGCCCTGTAAAAGCAATAGTGCTTCCATCGGGTGAGAATCTGGCAAACATTTCATAACCATTATCATTAGTAAGTTTTCGTGCTATTCCCCCTGCTTTGTTTACAGTGTATAAGTCGCCTGCATACGAAAATACTATCTGATTGTTATAAATAGCCGGAAATCGAAGCAGCCTCGATTCTTTCTGGCAATAAGTACTATTAATAAATAATAGTGATAAAATAATTAAAAAAAAGTTTTTTTTCATGATTTTATAGATTTTAAATTTTCAGTAAAAATAAATAAAAAATATTAATTAATTGTTATATCAAATCCTCCAGATTTTTAAAATCTGGAGGATTTTTTAATTTTATAAAAATATTCAAATCATTAAGACAATTATCTTTTTAAAGTTGCAACAAAAAATAATAAAAATTTTGTTTTTGAATATATGAATTTTATTTTTGCATAGAAATAAAATAATAAGTCTGTGATGTAGTTAATAT
>JAGGUV010000083.1 GCA_021158345.1 Bacteroidales bacterium | reverse complement strand
CAACTATTTTTTTCCTATTACTCTTAAAAAACTAAAAAAAACGTATTTTCTTTTAACTTAAATTTTAACGAATAATAAATAAAACAATACTTGTGATAAATAAATCACTACGTATGATAATTTAACAATTTTAATTAAATTTTTTTATATATTTTTAAGGGTTGATTTTAAAAAGGGAAAAATAAATTTTGTAAAAAATATTCTTTCCCCAAATTCTATATTCAAATAAATCCTGCCAGGGATTATAAGGGTATCATAATATTGATACCCTTTTCTCTTATAGATAATTTTGTATGGATAATGTTATATAACTTTTACTGCAGATGAAGATGTAAATTTAAAGAGAAACAATTATGAATATTTCTGAAATTCCACAAATAAGAAAAAAGTGAAATTTCAGATAAATAAAGTTAATTTTCATATAAAAATTACTGGATATAAATTATCTTCATATGTAAAAGCAATACAAACTTCTCAGTATATATCACTCACCAAAATTACACGATAGCCATTATCACAGTTAACTTTTGCTGGAATATTTTTTAGATGCAAGTCCTACATAACCGCCTTTAAAAAACACAAAAGCATTTGATTTATCTAATTTCAAATTAGATAGAACGTTTTTCTCGCTTGTCTCTCTGTATTTTCCAATAAATTTCATAATATCGGAAATATGTTGAGGCTTATCCATTTTTTCAAGATACTCAATAGCAAGTTCTTTAATAGTTCCTGTTTTAATACCAGGCCATGATTTTAAAGCATAAGTACTTGTTTTACCAATAGCAACAATTTCGTCAACACTTAAAACTGAAGATCTTAATGATTCAATATTTTGAGGAGCTTTATGAGTTTTTCGCTTTAATTCATCAAAAATTTCCTCAAGATGCATAGGACGTTTATACTCTTTCAATATTCTAACAATATATTCAGGTAATTTTATTAGCGTATTTCTATGAATCACAAAAGTGTTGTCAGAAACAAAATTTGTTTTAAACTCATTTAGAATTATATCTTTCATCACAACTTTAATTCTTTCACGTAAAAGTCTATTGTCAACAGAAATAAATTCATCAATAAGTATGTCAAAATTAATATATTTAGGTTGTTTTATTCTTTTAAGAAATTGCTCAAACAAAAAGTCATGACATTCTTTAAATTTAAAATTATCTAATAATTCATTTTTAATAACATAATATGCTTTGTAATTTTTAGTAAAATCCTGAAACATACCATAATCCTGAGTATAAAGGATACTAAATATCAAAGCATAAAATTTTTCAGTAAAATGAACATCGTCTTTTAAGTTAATAACATCTGCAATATTAGAATCAAAATAATAATAATCACCTTTATCATTTAAATTATAACTAAAATGCTTGCTTAAATAAAAAACGTCTAAAAAGAAAACAGAAAAAATATTTATAATCTTATGAGGTATTATCTGTGTAATTTGTCTAACTCTTTCGCGTGTAATAAAAAATTTTGAACTAACAGCTTGTAGGGTCATTTTTTCTTTACCTCTTACAAAAGAAAAATTATGCTCAAAAATATAATATTCTCTTTTGTCAAGTACTCGTCTTAACAATAAATCAACAAAAGGAAAGAGTTTAAAATTATTATTAATAAAATCAAATCTAAAAGCCTCCATTTCATCTGATCCGATATCATAATTTTCGAAACAATAAAATTTAAATCTCTCAAAAAAGACATTATCATTGTCTTCTTTTAAATCATCCAAGACTATATTATAATCCTGAATATATTTTTTACTTAATTTTATCAACTCTGAATTTGATTTATCGCCACAATTTTTAATTTTACTAAAATCTTTATTTTTTATATAAAACATTAAAATTTTATAAAGATTATTAAGTGAGCTTTTTAAACATATATTTTTGGTACGTTCAGAAATATGATCAATTTTTTTTAGCTCTTTAATGTGATAATTTATTAATTTTTTCGATTCCATAACTCTATATTTTAATTGAATATATTATTTCAAATAACAAATATATATAATTTTTAAATAAAAATCAAATTAAATTTAAAAATTAAATTTGTTTTTAACAAAACGGCGTTTAAAATCGTATAAAATAATGCTTAAAGACACAGAAGCGTTTAATGATTCCGCCTGATTATCAGCATCTAAAGAAGAGTATAGATGAGGGATATAAATTTTGTATTTAATAAAAGGAAAAATATTTTTTTTAATTCCTTTTGATTCATTTCCAATAATTATGACTGTATTTTCAGAAGAAAACTTAATTTTATTTAATTCTGTACCATTGAGTGTTGCACCATAAACAGAAACATTTTCAGGGAGATTTTTTAAAAAATTAATTATATCAACATAAAAAACATTAACTCTTGCAAAAGAGCCCATTGTCGCCTGAACAACTTTTGGATTATAAACATCAACACATTCTTTGGAACAAATCAGATTACGAACACCAAACCAATCACATGTTCTGATAATTGTTCCTAAATTTCCCGGGTCTTGAATGTCATCAAGTACAAAAACCAAATCAGAAAAAATTTTTGAAAAATCTATTTTTCTTTTAGGGATTTTTGCAATAGCCAATACTTTATTAGGAGTTGAAAAACCACTTATTTTTTTAAGTTCTATATCATTAACTTCCGTAATAACATCTAATATTCCATTAATAATATTTTCATTTTCTGATATCCAGACTTTTGTTGCAAAAATTTGAGAAATTTCAAAATCACTTTTAATAAGCTCTTCAACTAATTTAGGACCTTCAACGACGAATTCCACATATTTTTTTCTAAACTTATTAAGTTTGAGAGAATTAATATATTTTATTTTATTTTTAGTAATCATAATAAAAAGAAAAACCCGCCATTAGAGGCAGGTTTTTATACAATATTATCAATGAAAATAATTATTCAGCAATAACTTCTAATTTAATTTCTGCCTCAATTTTCTTGTAAAACACAATCTTAGCAGTATATGATCCAATATTTTTAATAGCTTCACCATCAACAATAATTTTTTTACGGTCAATATCAAAATTATATTGATTTTTAATAGCTTCAGCTATTTGAATAGTATTAACAGAGCCAAATATTTTACCAGTTTCAGAAGCTTTAGCTCCAATTTTAACAGTAATATTATCAACTGCTTTTGCAAGGGTTTCAGCTTCTTTAACAATTTTTTCTTCTTTAAAAGCCTTTTGTTTTAATTCTTCCTCAATGACTTTAATATTTGAAGGTGTAGCCAATATTGCATAACCTTTAGGTATCAAATAATTACGGGCATATCCGTCTTTTACTTTAATTCTCTCGTTATTAAAACCTAAACCTTTAATATCTTTTTTTAAAATAATTTCCATGACACTTCTCCTTATTTTAATAAATCTGCAACATATGGCAATAATGCTAAATGTCTTGCTCTTTTAATTGCTTGAGATACTTTCTTTTGATA
This sequence comes from Bacteroidales bacterium, assembly GCA_021158345.1. GTDB lineage: Bacteria > Bacteroidota > Bacteroidia > Bacteroidales > AUK083 > AUK083. The sequence continues at coordinate 14,738 of JAGGUV010000083.1, read as the reverse complement.
TTTTGTTGATGTGCCTGTAATTCTTCTTGGAAGAATTTTACCTTGCTCATTAACAAATTTCAACAAAAAATTTGCATCTTTATAATCAATATATTTTATGCCGCTCTTTTTAAAACGACAATATTTTTTTCTTTTAACATCAACATTTATTGGTGTCAAATATTTTATATCTGTATTTGCCTGGTTTGTCATTTTTTTTAAAATTTTTAAATTAATTTTTTTCTTCTGTTTCAACTTTTTTTGCTTTTTCACGTTTTTTCTCATTATAAGCAATAGCATATTTATCTAATGCTACAGTTAAAAAACGTAAAATTCTTTCGTCTCTTTTAAGCATCACTTCAAAATCTCTGATAATGCTGCCTTGAGCTTTATATTCAAAAAGCTGATAAAATCCTGTTTTCTTTTTTTGAATAGGATAAGCTAACTTACGTAAGCCCCAATTGTCTTCGAAAACAATTTCCGCCCCCTTGCTTTTTAAAAATTCTTTAATTTTTTTTACCGTTTCCTTCATCTGATTTTCAGATAAAACGGGAGTCATAATGAAAACGGTTTCATATTGATTTACCATTTAATTTATTTTTTTTGTTAATAATTATATTGGTTTAAAATGGAGTGCAAAAATATAAAAAATTATATATTAAACAAATATGTTTTAATAAAAATTTATAATTCAATTTTTTATTATTAAGAATATTAAAAATCTTTCAATATTTTCTCACATATAAGCTCTGCAGCATTAGCATTTCCAAATACTTGCTGAAAATTAATATCATTATTTTTCATAAAATAATTTACTGAATTTATTATTTTATTATACTCGGCATCAGCAATAATACCTGCTTTATTTTTTATAATTTCAACCCATTCTGTTTCGGAGCGTAAAATTACACAAGGTTTTTTATAAAAATACGCTTCTTTCTGCACACCTCCTGAATCTGTAACAATAAGTTTTGAATTTTTTTCAAGCATAATCATATCAAAAAAAGATACAGGAGGAATAATTTTCAAGAATTTATTATTTATAATCTTTGCATATAACTCTTCTGATAATCTTTCTTTTAAAATTTTTGATGTTCTTGGGTGTAAAGGAATAATTATATCAATATTATTTTCTTTTGAGATATTATCAATAGCCTTAAAAATAGAATTTAACCTTTTAGGATTATCAGTATTATTATCGCGGTGAATAGTAACAGTTATAAAATTATTTTTTTCAAGATTATATTTTTGCAATACTGATGATTTTTCTTCAGCAACAGAAGAAAAATGCATGCTATTATCATACATAACATCACCTAAATTGCTGATGCAAGGATTATCAATATTATATTCAGGTTTACTTAAAACATTAAAGCCCTCTGATTTTAAATTCTCAACAGCAGTGGTTGTAGGTGTAAAAAGATAAGTAGATACATGGTCGCACATTATCCTGTTAATTTCCTCAGGCATAGACTTATTAAAAGAACGCAAACCCGCCTCAATATGTGCAATGGGAATATGCAATTTTGATCCAGCAACTGCTCCTGCCAATGTTGAATTAGTATCTCCATATAAAATCATAACATCAGGTTTCTCTTTAAGTAATACATCTTCGATACCCTGAATCATCAAAGCTGTTTGTTTGCCATGAGAACTTGAACCTACATTAAGATTATAATCAGGTTTTGGAATTTTTAATTCATCAAAAAATATTTTTGACATTTGATCATCATAATGCTGGCCTGTATGTAGTATAACCTCTTGAATTTTATCAGAAAACTTATTTTTTATAGAACGGCTCAAAGCTGATGCTTTTATTATCTGTGGCCTTGCTCCTATTATTGTTAATATTCTTATCAATGTAATAATTTTTTATAATATTCCTTCGTCTGCAAAGCTAAAATAATTTTCTATTCCAACAATAATATGATCAAGAATTGGCAAATCCATTAATTTTCCGGCTTCTCTTAGTTTTTTTGTCAATTTAATATCTGCTTCACTGGGCTTAACATTTCCTGAAGGATGATTATGGCAAAGAATTATAGAGGCCGCATTATTTTCAAGGGCTTTTTTATAAATTTTCTTCGGGTCAACAATAGTGCTTGTAAGGCCGCCCATACTTATATTTTCTTTTTTTAATATTTTATTTGAATTATTCAAAAGCAGTATCCAAAACTGCTCATAATTAACATCAGACAACACTGATTGCATAATTTCAAAAATATCTTTGCTGCATAAAATTTTCTCTCGTTTTACAGCTTCGGAATATCTGCGTCTTTTACCCAATTCCAATGCAGCAATAATGCTTATAGCTTTTGCTTGTCCAATTCCTTTAAATTTAATTAAATCTACAACGTCAAGTTTTGATAATTCTATTAAATTGTCGTGCACACTGTTAAGAATATGTTTTGACAGGTCAACAGCGGATAATTCTTTGTTACCTGAGCCGATTAAAATAGCAATAAGCTCGGCATCGCTAAGAGCAGCTTTTCCCTTTAATAGTAATTTCTCTCTTGGGCGGTCATCTTCGGCCCAATGTTTTATAGATAATGAAGGATTATTTGTTTTCATAGATTTATTTTTATTTTGATATTTTGCTAATTATATTATCAAGGGTAATTGATAATTATTTTGCTACAATAAATTATAAATCTCTTTTCATGTAATAAAACTTACAAGAGTAAGATAAAAAACAAATTTAATAAAAATTCCTGATAAAAAAAAAGCTTCACAGAAAACGGTGAAGCTTTTTCTAAAATATTATTTTATAAAAAAACTATGATAACGAATTAACGTGTTTAGTAAGTTTAGATTTTAAGTTTCCTGCTTTATTTTTATGAATAACCGATTTTTTTGCCAATTTATCAATTAAAGATAAAACTTTAGGTAATTTTTCTTCAGCCTCTTTTTTATCATTAGTATTTCTAATTTTTTTAACAGCATTACGAACTGTTTTAGCCTGATACTTATTTCGTAATCTTTTTGTTTCGTTTGAACGAATTCTTTTTTTTGATGATATGTGATTAGCCATTTTTTTATTTTTAAATTGTAGTCCGTAGGGGAATCGAACCCCTGTTTCCAGGATGAAAACCTGACGACCTAACCCCTAGTCGAACGGACCTTCATTATTGTTTTTTTTCGGTTTGCAAATGTATAACAATTTTTATTATCTCCAAACATTAATTGATTTATTTTAACTTTTTTTTGATTTTTTTTTGAAAGGAATAACCAACAAAAAATCATATAATTTTATTCAAATGTAAAAGAAAGCAAAAAAACTTTTGATTTTAAATTTGCAATACCACCCGTATAAATATTATCTTCATATTTTAACATATTATTAAGCCCATAAGACATTTTCAATTCAGTGCCAAACTTAAAATATGTAGTATAAAAATCAAAACCCACACCAAATTCAAAGCTAAAATCATTTTTCAAAAGTTTTACTTCAAGTTGATTGTTTTCTTCTTTTTTATGAGCTTGTGATGCAAGATCAATACTATATTTCATCCCTGATAAAACATAGGCTCGAGTATTGTTATATCTTTGAGATTTAAATTTTATTTCTAATGGAAAATCAACAAAAGTAGAAGTAATTTTTTTTGTCACTCCTACAATATTCGATTTATTATTATAATAATTTAGAACAGAGTATTCTAATTCTCTTTCGCCAAAAGCAAGAGAAGGAATAAATCGCAAATCAAAATATTTTCCTAATCTTAAATTTGAAACAATGCCAATAGTAAATCCTGTTGTAGGATTAGATTCAACAGAATAAAGCCTTGCAGAATCAGAAGCCAAATCCTGTATCTGAATACCGGTATAAACCTTATCACTTATATCAGATGCAGGTTCAACAGAAAAATACATTTTATTTAAGCATAGAATAAAACCAAAATGATATTTTTTATTATCATAATTTTGAAGATTGGCTACACGGGCTCTTTGAGAAAAACCATATTGCAGGCTAAAAAGGAATATTACTATACTTATTACAAATTTTCTTTTAGTCAACTTAATCAATATTTTAATAATTAAATATTTTACTAACGGATGAATAAAAAAAATATTTTAATCGTTCATTTATAAAGTAAGAAAAAGCCGTTCTTAATAATAATAAAGAACGGCTAAATATTCTTTTTTTATTTAATATGTAATTTCTTTTTTATTTTTTTAGGGATAGCATTTTTATGAACTAAAATATCCATAGTTTTATATTGAACATAATTTTCAGAAGCATAGAAATAGCCATTATAGTCATTATCACCTACTTTAGGACCCCATGAATTTTTAATAATATAATATTTATGACCGATTTGGTCTTTTGCAATACCTGTTATCAACATGCCATGGTCGTCACCTGTAGTCCAGTTATCAAAACCTTCCTGACGCATTTCTTGAGTAATTTCTTTTTCTTTTCCTGGTTTATCAAATTTATATAACTGTTTATCTTTTTCTTTTTTAGTTAACTTTTCCCATTTAGCTCTTTCAGTGTCAGTCATATTTTTAACATCAGCATCAGGGACAACAGCAACACCATTTTTAAAAGAAATACCTTTTTCGCTAACATCAGCACCCCAGGCAACAGTATAGCCATTATTTATTGAGTTGTCAATTATTTCCATAAGCTCATTCATAGGCACATTATAATCGCTATCCCATGACCAATTGTCAGGCACTTCAAGAATAAATTTTTCATAAAAAGGATGATGTGTATATGAGGTCAATTCAACATAATCGTCAGGATTAAAGCCCAATTCTTCAGCAAAACTTTTAGGAGTATATTCTTTTCCTTTGTATGTAAAAGTTTCAGGAACAACACCAAAATAAGCGTCTAAAACAGAGTCAAAACCTTTATGCCAAACAGGAGTTATTTTTTTATTTTTATTTTTTATTACAGCATCAACATAAGCTTTAAGTACTGCATCAATTTCACCATGTACGTGTTTTTCAGTTCCATAATTAAGGCCTGAATAAACTTGTTCGGGCACAATACCATAGTCTCTGATAACATTAATAACATCGTGGGCAGCACCACCTCCTGCAAAATTAATTTTACCGTGCATTCTAACATATTTTTCAGCTTTTTCCGAATAACATTTTCTTACAGGAAACATATCAGATAAATCATACTCGCCTTTTCCCATCCTTAAAAGTTCTGCTTCTACAAAACCAATAGTTGAAAAGCTCCAACAAGTACCTGAACGATACTGATCTTTAACAGGAGTTACTTTGATGCTTTTTACAGTTGTAAAAACATACCCTGTAGTATCAGCTTTTTTTTCTTTGTCTTGTGCAAATGTATTCAAACTTAATGCAAATACAAAGAGCATAAATAAAACACAATTCTTTTTCATAAAACACATTTTTTTTTAATCAGGATATCACCCACATTTTAATAAATCATTCTAATTTATTTTCTATCCTTATATTTTGTTTAACATTAAATTAATAAATACAGTGGGATTTATTTTAATAATTTATAAATTTCATCAATTAATCTTTGCTTATCAATAGGAACTACTCCAACATGCTCGCAAACCAAACCACCTGCAATATTAGAAATAAAAGCAATATCAACAGGCAATAATTTTAAAACAAGGCACAGAGCAACAATACTAATAACAGTATCACCAGCACCCGAGACATCAGCTATTGAACGTTGACGTGCAGGTATTAATACACCATCGTTTTTATCTGATTTGATAAAGACTCCATCTTCTGACAAGGTAACCATAAGAGTTTTTATATTCTGCTTTTGTTGAAACTCCTTAGCCAAACCATTTAATCTTTCAATATCTTTTTTATCAAAATCTTCTTTTAAACCTTCTGAAAATTCTTTAAAATTTGGTTTGAAAAAATCAAGGTTTCTATAAGCATAAAAATTCCTTTTCTTAGGGTCAACGGCAACAGGAATATTCATTTCCTTAGCCTTAGAAGTTACAAAATCAATAACATCTTTATTAATAATACCTTTATCATAATCTTGAAAGATAATAACATCAATATTATCATCAATTAAAATATTATTTATAAGACTAATAAATTCTTCACTTCCTTTTTTATTTAAATATTTATCATCTTCTTCGTCAACTCTTAGCATTTGCGCATTATTGCCAATAATTCTAAACTTTGTGGTAGTTTTACGTTCATTATTTTTAATGATACCTTTACAAGAGAGATTAGATTTTTTAAGTAATTCAATAAATATATCTGCTTTATTGTCATCACCAATAACAGAACATAAAATCGGTTCAGCGCCCAGGGCTTTAATATTAAGAGCAACATTAGCAGCACCGCCAAGTCGTTCAGCTCTTTTTGTTACAGCAACAACAGGCACAGGTGCTTCGGGTGATATTCGTTCAACTTTACCCCAAAGGTATGAGTCGAGCATTACATCACCAATAATCAGAACTTTCTTATTATTAAAAGAATTAAATATTTTTTGATAGTCTTCTTTTGATAACATATTATTTTAAATAAGAAACAGCTTTTTTAATTCGTTTAACAGCTTCAATAAGATTATCTTTTGAAGTAGCATAAGAAAATCTTATACAATCGGGGTTACCAAAAGCAGAGCCAGGAACAAGTGCTACATAAACAGTATCAAGCAAATACATACATAAATCTTTACTGTTATTGATAACGTGATTGCCATTTGATTTTCCAAAATAATAACTTATATCAGGAAAAACATAAAAAGCACCGTTTGGAATATTTGTTTTAAATCCGGGAATATCTTTCAGTAAATCAAGTAAAAGATCTCTTCTTTCTTTAAATGCCTTAACCATAATTTTCATATCATCAACTTTATCAGGATCAGCATTTAAAGCAGCAATGGCAGCACGCTGTGATATTGAAGATGTTCCTGAAGTAATTTGACCCTGAATTTTATTACATGCTTGTGCTATTTGTTTTGGAGCAGCAATATATCCCAATCTCCAACCTGTCATAGCATATCCTTTTGACAAACCATTAACAACAATAACCTGATTTTTAATAAAATCAAATTGTGCAAAACTCTCATGTTTGCCAACAAAATTAATATGCTCATAAATTTCATCAGAAATAATATAAACATCAGGATATTTTGCAACAACCTCGGCAATAGACTTAATTTCTTCTTTACTGTATACAGACCCAGACGGATTACAAGGCGTGTTGAACATTATCACTTTAGTTTTATCAGTGATAGCATCTTGTATTTGTTGAGGAGTAACCTTAAAATTATTTTCAATATTTGCAGGAATAAAAACAGCTTTACCTTCGGCAAGTTTAATTATCTCGGAATATGACACCCAAAAAGGTGTTGGCACTATCACCTCATCACCGGGATTTACAAGACTTAATACAACATTAGCCAAAGATTGTTTTGCACCTGTAGAAACAACAATATTTTCAGGTTTATAATCTAAATTATTATCTCTTTTAAATTTAAAACAAACAGCTTCACGAAGGTCTTCAAAACCAGCTACAGGAGTATAATGAGTATAATTTTCATCTAATGCTTTCTTGGCTGCATCTTTAATAAATTCAGGAGTGTTGAAATCAGGTTCTCCAATACTTAAACTTATTACATCTTTTCCTTGTGTTTTTAATTCACGCCCCATTCTTGTCATTGCAAGAGTCTCTGACTCAGAAAGTCTATAAACTCTATCAGCTAATAAATTTTTCATTGTTTAAATTTTATAAATTAATCCACAAATGTAACAAAATAAAATAAAAATTTTAGAATAAAGATTTTATTTTATTACTCTATAATTATTAAACCGTAACAAATGGTCAAGAATTACAATAGCAGCCATAGCTTCAACAATAGGTATTGCACGGGGCACGCAACAAACATCATGTCTGCCTTTTGGAGAAATCACAACTTCTTTTCCATTTTTATCATAAGATAATTGGGGTTTCATAATAGTAGGCACAGGTTTAAAAGCTACATTAAAATAAATATCCTGCCCATTGGAAATGCCGCCTTGAATTCCACCTGAAAAATTTGTTTTTGTTGATAAATCTTTATTAAAGAGGTCATTATTTTCTGAGCCTTTCATAGAAGCAGCATTAAAACCTGAACCGTATTCAAAGCCTTTGGCAGCATTAATACTTAGCATAGCCTTAGCAAGGTCAGCTTGTAGTTTATCAAAGACAGGTTCGCCCAAGCCGGGTTCCACACCATTAATTATGCACTTAACAATACCTCCGCATGTATCGCCTTCCTTTTTTATAGATTTAAGATATTCGAGCATCTTTTTTGTAATATCAGCATCAGGACAGCGGACAAAACTTTTTTCAATATCAGAAATTTGGATTTTTTTATAATCATCATCAAATTTAATATCTCCAATCTGTTTAGTGAATGCAAAAATCTTAATATTATATTTTTTTAAAACCAACTTAGCAAAAGCACCTGCTACAATGCGGGATAATGTTTCCCGTGCTGAAGCTCTCCCTCCGCCCCTGTAATCATGTACTCCATATTTTTTATAATATGTAAAATCAGCATGTGAAGGTCTGAACACTTCTTTTAAAGAATTATAATCATGGGATTTTGCATCTTTATTTTCAACAAAAAAAGCAATTGGAGTGCCTGTTGTCTTACCTTGAAAAACACCTGACAATACTTTCAGTGAATCATCTTCTTTTCTATCGGAAGTAAAAAAACTATTATCAGGTTTTCGCCTGTTTAACTCGTTTTGCAAAAAATCAAAATCAACTTCAACACCCGGAGGACAACCATCGATAATACCACCTATGGCAGAACCGTGAGACTCACCAAAGCTTGTCAATCTGAAAATTTTACCAAAAGTATTTGCTGCCATAACTAATAAAAAACAAAAAGCGGATAGCTAAGGCTAATCCGCTTTAAATATTAAAAACAATTTTTAGTTATTAATACTATTCAAATATTTAATTTTCTTATTCAAGACTTCCACTTCTTTTTTAGCTTTATTAATTTTTTTCTCAAATTCAGATTTTAAAATCTCTGCATTTTTTGAGTTAGCTAAAAATCCAATATTATTCTCCCACAAATTAATGTCATCAGTAATTTTCTTTATTTTATTAGAAATATAAACCTTTTCTTTATACAATAATTTATTTGCATTAGGAGATTCTTTAATAGAATCATATTTTGACTTAAATTTAAGATCGTCAATCTCAGCATGGCTAATGTTTAATTCATCCAGTTTGCTATTAATAACCTGACGGAATTCCAACTGCAACTTTTCTTTTTCAGCTATAGGCACAAAACCAATTTCAATCCAATTTCTTTGAAATTCTTTTAAAATATCAAGGTTTTTATTTTTATCATCACTAAATTTAAAATCTTTAATTTTTTTGATAAGCTCTTTTTTAGCATTCAAATTTTCAATTTCGTGTGAATGAATATTTTTATAATAATTATTCATATTATTAAAAAACTCATCACAAGCAGCTCTGAATCTTTTCCAAAGTTTATCAGAATATTTTCTTGGTACAGGGCCAATTTTCTTCCATTCTTTCTGAAGATTAATTAAATCATTTTTAGTTTTTTTCCAATCGGTACTAGTTTTAATAGCTTCAGCCTGTGCACATAAATCAATTTTAAGATTATAATTATTTATTTGCTTGTCTTTAATGCTATTAAAAAATTCTTTTTTATTTAAGAAAAATGTATCTAAAATTGTTTTAAAACGGGTCCAAACTTCATCATTAGTTTTCTTAGGCGCCCTGCCTACTGTTTTCCAGATACTAAATAAATTATTAATTTTTTCTGTGTTTTCCTGCCATTTTTTAATACTGGTAGCTTCGTCAGATAAAATTTCCTCTGCTTTATCACATAAAGCTAATTTTTTAGTATAATTTTTCTGCTGTTCGTCCTGTAACTTAACATAATATTCTCTTCTTCTCTTGTTAATTTTTTCAGTAGCAGTTTTAAAACGCTCCCAAATTTCATCTTTTTTATCACGAGCAACAGGTCCAATTTCTTTCCACTCCTGATGATATTTTTGTAAAGCTTTAAAAGATTTAATTAATGAATTTTCTAATAATAACTCTTCAGTTTTTTCACATAATAAAATTTTAGCCTCAAGATTTTTTTTCAGGTCTAAATCTTTTAATTCTTTATTTATTTTTACTCTATCAAAAAATTTCTCTACCAAAAAATGATAATTCTGCCATAGATTATTAAGTTCAGACTTAGGAACCATACCTATTTGTTTCCACTTTTCCTGTAGATTTTTAAAATCATCGTATGTTTGTTTTAAAGTTTCTTCAGAATTTATCAACTCCTTTAATTCCTCAAGAATTTGTTTTCTTGCTTCTAAATTTTCTATTTTTTGTTTTTCAAGTTCTCTATTATATTCTGCTTTTTTCTGTTTGTAAATATTAAAAGCAGCATTAAATCTTTCATTAAGAGGTTCTTCCTCAGGTTTATAGTCTTCTTCTTTGCCTCCTTCGGCAATAAATTTTTCTAATTTATTCTTTCTCTCTTCCTTATTATTTTTCAGAAAAGCAACTTTTATAAAAGCAATTTTTGATTTTATGGTTTTAAAATCCTCATTATTAACAATATCTTCTAATTCTTCTACTAATTGTTCTTTTGTAAAATCATTGTAATTTTTCTCGATTATTGGAGTTTCCTCTTCAGATTTCTGTTCTGACACTTCAACTTCTTCTGATGAATCTTCTTTATTTTCAGACTCATCAATTTTTTCTTGTTCGGTTGAAGATTTTACCTGCTCTTTTTCTTTTTCAACAGCTTCTTCTGTTGATAGTTCTTCATTATCTTTAATTTCAGCAGACTCATCATTTTCCGGCTCATCATCTTTTCCTTGCCCGGATGAAGATTTTACTTGCTCTTCTTCTTTTTCAACAACTTCTTCTGCTGACAGTTCTTCATTATTTTTAATTTCAGTAGACTCATCATTTTCCGGCTCATCCTCTTTTACTTGCCCGGATAAAGATTTTACCTGCTTTTCTTCTTTTTCAACAACTTCTTCTGTTGCTAATTCCTCATTATCTTTAATTTCAGTAGACTCATCATTTTCCGGCTCATCCTCTTTTCCTTGCCCGGTTGAAGATTTTACTTGCTCTTCTTCTTTTTCAACAACTTCTTCTGTTGATAGTTCTTCATTATCTTTAATTTCAGCAGACTCATCATTTTCCGGCTCATCATCTTTTCCTTGCCCGGATGAAGATTTTACTTGCTCTTCTTCTTTTTCAACAATTTCTTCTGTTGTAATTTCTTTTTCAGATTTTAATTCACTAGATGTTTCTTTAATAACACCTTGATTTTCTAAATTTTTCGCATCCTCAAGATGCATTGAATTCTCTTCCTGAATATTCTGATCTTCAGGAATCTGATTAGTTTGATTTTCTGGTTCCATTGTATAATAATTTTTTTTTAAGAATTGATTATTAATAAATAATCATAAATAGATATGCAAAAATAGAAATATTTTTCAATCATGAAATAAATATCAAAATCATTTTAGATTAATCTGTAAATCTTTTATGATAAATAATATAACCGAAATTAAATTCAAAAACAAAAGGATTTTTATTTCTGTCGTACCAATTAAGGCTGACACTTAATGGGCCAATAGGAGTATGATAAACAAGTACTGAAGATGCTAAAAAATATCTATTTAAAAATTCTTCACCATATTTGGCAGAATAATCAGAGTTTTTTATCAATATTTTATATGGATTATACATATAAGCCTCTAATCTTAATTTAAAATTATCTGTAAAATGTAAAATATTCTTTACACCAAAAGAGAAATAGCTGTGAGATTTAAATTCAGGAATAAAAAGTTTTTTCATTTCGGGAACGGGTTGAAAACTCTGTGTGTTTATTATTGAAGCAGTATAATTATTGAATAACGGTCGGTTTGACAATAACAACTCCGAAAACAATCCAAAAGAAAAGAGTTTATATCTTTTAAAATATTTATCATATTTAAAATCAAGCTGAACCCAATTGTGATTTTTTTCTAACCAACGATTATTAATACTCTGATTATAATAATTTGAAGTGGAACCAGGTATATTTTTCTCTTTCCCATTAACATATTTAAAGTCCAACAACAAATAAACACCTTTATCAGCATATTGCTTTCTATTTAATGTATTATATTCATACTGAAGATGTGATGAAAAGGCATTAAACTTAGTAACATCAAGCGTGTCAGTACTTGCATAAGTATTATTCTGAAAATATTCTTCTCTAAGCATAGTGGTAGTCATACCAAAAACAAATTTAGCTTTATTTCCTGAAGGTATTCCTACATCCAAATTAATATGACCATCATACAAAATCATATAAGAAGGAGTGTTATAATCAATAAAAAAAGAATGCGAATTAGAATAATTCCATTGATTAGCTGTAATATCTGTTTCAATATAAAAAGGCAATTTAGTTGGATAATCAATACGCGTTTTTAACTGTCCTGAAGAATAAAATCGTCCGATACTTGTATTTGCAAACACACTTATTGCTTTTCTGCCAAGATATTTATATTGTGCACTAAAAAAGGCTTCATCACCCATATTTGATGAAATATTATTTCCAATATTCAACACAATATTATTAGCTTTTTTACAATTCAAAAATAAATCAAAACCACCTTTTTTATAATTATATTTTGACGTTGGAAAAATAGACTCAATTTTATCATCAGCAATTATCTTAAAATAATCTTTTTTAACATCCTCTATATCAGGATTTTTTAAATTATGTAAGATGCTTTTATTAATATATACTTTTTGATTATCATTCAATCCTGTAATATGTATTTTATTAATATTAAATTTAGGTAATCTCTCTTTAAATTTTTGTCGTTTTGCAACAATTTCTTTATAAGTGACAGTATCTTTTACTAAAGCTTTAATTTGGACAAGTTTTCTTAAAGTAGCAATATAACCGCTATCAACAAAAGCAGCAGTATTCGAGAAATCAAGAACATTAACAGGTTTAACATTGGGCTCTATCAAAACGCCATTATCTTCAATGCTCAAAGAATAATCGGTTTTTTCGACCAGCATAGACTCAATCTGTGATAAAATATCATCTTCCTTTGGAGGGTCATTATTTTTAGCTACTTTAGAGCCAATAATAATATCAGGGAAAAAATCCTCTTTTACTACATCAACAGGAAAATTATTATACATACCTCCATCAAACATTAATCTTCCATCAATTTTAATAGGTCTAAAATAAAAAGGATAAGTCATTGATGCTCTTACAGCCTTACTCAAATCGCCATTTCGTAAAACAACACCTTCATGTTTTTCAATATCGGATGCAACACATCTGAATGGAACAAATAAACTATCAAAATTATTATTACACAAAGCATTAGCTCTTGAAAATATACGCATAAACTCAAAATCCATTTGTGAAGGAGATATAATATTTGAAGGCAAAATAATATTCGATAAAGTGGTGTCAAAATTAAATTTAACTTCTATCTGTGAAGCATCAGGTTCGTTTTTTTTAAAGTAATAAATATATTCATCACCAATATTACCTGATATCCAATTTGGAAATTCTTTTGAAAGGAATATTTCTTCCATTTCATCCGGAGAATAACCACTTGCATATAGACCCGCAATAATAGCGCCCATAGAAGTTCCTGCAACATAATCTATTCTTATGCCATTTTGCTCTAATGCTTTAATTACACCTATATGGGCTATACCTTTTGCTCCACCACCACTTAATACTAATGCAACTTTTTGTGCTTTTATGTTACTAAAGCACAGGGTAATACATAAACAAACAAGAAAAATTTTTTTTAACATAATATTCAGAAAATATTATTTTTTTTATTCAGCTAATATAATAAAAAAAACTTATTTTTTTTCCTTTATTTCAAAAAGGTTAGCTGATTTATCTCTTACAAAAATCGTTCTGCCTCCCTCTCTGTTTATTCGTTTAAAAATCACATGTTTTTCAATGCGTTTCATTAATTCATCAAAATCAGATAGTTCAAGACATATATGGTTAAAAGTACATTTTGACGTCTCTCTTGAAATAAAAACTTCAAGTATAAAGTCTTCTAATTCTAATGTAATAACATCAAGGTTTTGAGAAACATTAAATATTTTTGAAGCAGTATTTTTATCAATTTCAAAAGTATATAAAATTTTAAAACCTAATATTTTGATATAAAAATCATCAATATCAGATTTATCATTTACAGATATTCCAACATGTTTAAACATAATAAAAAATTAGTAGTTCAAAATTTAAGACTCAAAGGAATCTTAAACTTTTAGATTATTAATGATCACAAAAATTACCTGAAACAGACAAATTACCATTAACAAAATCTATAACTAAATCTTTCGGGGCTTTCATCTCAGCACCAACAAAGACATTAATTTTATTTTCATTGAATAATGTAATAGCTCTTTGTCCCATACCACCGCAAATTACATCAGTAACTCCTAATTGTGCAAGCCATGCAGGAAATACTCCGGGTTCATGATTTGGTGGTATAACTATATCTTCAGAGATAATTTTTTTGTCTTCAGTTTCAAAAATCATAAAAGCATCACAATGCCCAAAATGAGCACATAAAATCTTACTTTGTGTTGGAATAGCAATTTTTTTCATTTTTTATCTTATTAATTATTATTAATATTTATTTGCTTTACATATATTAACTGCATTACAGACTTATTATTTTATTTCTATGCAAAAATAATGGACATAAATATTAAAACAAAATGTATATAATTTTTAAAGCTAAGAAAAAAAAAATTTTGTAATT
>JAGGUV010000186.1 GCA_021158345.1 Bacteroidales bacterium | reverse complement strand
GTATTTTTCATTAAAATTATTTTTTATTAAAAATTGAACAATTTTTTTTAACATTTTATTAACACTATTATTTATTAATTTTATTAACCATAATTAAAAATTAAAATTGTTAATAACATATATTAATTTGATTTTTAGTTTAAAAAAAATATTTAATTGTTAATAAGTTGTTATTTTTGTTTAATAAAAATATAATCATTAATTATTAACACTATTAACAGCTCTATATTAAATAATATATTCAATTTTTAAATTTTAAAATATTAATAATATAATGTTAACAAAAATTAAAATATCAATATTTATCATTGTAATTATATTAATCAGTCAAAAAAATATTTTTTCACAAAATAAAGAAAATCTAAAAGATAATTATAAAATATTTTATTATGAGAATGGAAAAATTTCCAGTGAGGGATATTTAATTGATGGAAAGCCTGATG
Organism: Bacteroidales bacterium; assembly: GCA_021158345.1. Lineage (GTDB taxonomy): Bacteria > Bacteroidota > Bacteroidia > Bacteroidales > AUK083 > AUK083. The sequence goes on along the minus strand of JAGGUV010000186.1, from coordinate 17,665 downwards.
GATACTGGAAAACTTATTATGAAAACGGAAATTTAAAATCAGAAGGAAATAGAAAAAATTTTATGCTCGATAGTTTATGGAAATTTTACTTTGAAAACGGAAAGATAAAATTAGAAGTAAACTATAAAAATAATAAGAAAAATGGAATTAGAAGAATTTACAGGGAAAATGAAATTATAGAGGATAATTTTGTTGATGATGTAAAAGAAGGAATATGTAAAGTTTATTATAAAAATGGTAAAATAAAGAAAACTGTTAATTTTATTAATGGTTTGGAACAAGGATATGCAAAAATTTATTCCAAAAAGGGTAAAATTATTGAATTAATAAAATATAAAAATGGGTTTGTAGTTGAAAGACAAAATATTAACAGAGTTGATAAAAGAGGCTATAAACAGGGAAAATGGATTGAATTTTATAAAACAGGAAATATTAAAAATGTAAGTATATTCAGAAATAATAAAAAAAATGGATATTCAAAAGATTATAATAAAGATGGAGAACTAATAAGTATTAAAAAATTTAAAAATGATATTGAAGAGAAAAATGTATCTGAAATTGTTAAATTAGAAACCAAAAAGGAATATTATGACGATGGTAAAATAAAAGCTGTTGCAACATATAAAAATGGCATTCCTGAGGGTATTAGAAGGGAATATTCGCATGATGGAAAAATTGAAAATTCATATATTTATAAAAATGGAGTTATTGTTGGAATAGGAATTATTGATGAAAAAGGTGTTAAACACGGACCATGGAAAGAATTTTTTATAAATGGAAATATTAAATCACAGGGAAAATATTTAAATAATAAAAGAATAGGGGAGTGGAAATTTTATTATGAAAATGGAAAAATAGAACAAATAGGAAAATACAATAATTTAGGTAATCCTACAAGTTCGTGGTTTTGGTATTACGAATCAGGAAATTTATTAAGAGAAGAAAATTATGTTAATGGACTATTAAACGGTTATGTAACAGAGTATTCCGAAAAGGGAGATACAATTATTAATGGGGAATATTTAGATAATTTAAAAGAAGGATATTGGGTATATAAAATTGGAGATTATGTAAAAAAAGGAGAATATCTTAATGGAATGAGAAACGGAAAATGGAAATATTATTATAAAAATGGCGCATTATTTTTTGAAGGAGAATTTATTGATGATAATCCAAACGGTAAGCATATTTATTATTGGGAAAACGGAAATAAAAAAGATGAATGTTTTTATGTAATGGGAAGAAAGGAAAAAAATTGGTATAAATATGATATTAATGGAGTACCCGTTTTAGTTATTACTTATGAAAACGGAATAGAAAAAAAATATGATGGAGTAAAAATAAAGCCGGAGTTTCTACCTGAAGATTAAAAAAAAGCTGTATAAAGTATTTATACAGCTTTTTTTTTAATTTTTATTGTTTAAATTCTTATTAAGACTTTTAATAAGTTCCTCACCCCTTAAATTTTTGGCAATAATAATACCTTCTTTATTTATTAAAACATTTTGCGGAATACTTCTAATACCATATAATTTACCTGCTGCATTATTCCATCCTTTTAAATCCGATACTTGAGTCCAAATAAGTTTATCATCTTTAATAGCTTTTAGCCATTTTTCTTTATTTTGATCAAAAGAAACTCCGAGAATTTCAAAACCTTTTTTATGAAAACGGTTATAAGTTTTAACTACATTAGGATTTTCCGCCCTGCACGGACTACACCATGAAGCCCAAAAATCAATAAGTAAATATTTACCTTTAAATGATTTTGTGCTTATAGGTTTATTGTTTTTATCATTCATTGTAAAATTAAGAATGGGCTGGTTAATATCAACTCTTTTTAAAATTTTTAACCTGTCATTTAATAATTTTACATAAACAGAACTATCTAATGTTTTATCAAAATTGTTGATAATACTGTCTAAATCTGATAAAGAAAATTGGTATGAATTAATGTATGCCAAATAAGGAGAAATTGGAGTTTTATTATTTTTTAAAATATAATCTTTTGTGAATTTTTCTTTTGAATTATATACAGAATCCATAAGGTTTTCAATATTTTTTAATAATAATTTATTTCCCCTTTTTTTTAAATTTTTATATTGAGAGTAAAGGTTTTTTAATTTATTATTAAAATTATTTAATTCTTCAAGGTATTTTTCATACTGTTTATGAGTTTTTGATCCGGAAACAGAAGAATTATCTATACTATCTGTATTAATATTAAAAGTTATTTCTGTATTTTCAATAAAAAAAGGAATTAAGCATTTAAAATCAGGAATACTTAAAAAATACATTTCAGGAAATTTAACATTACCATTAAAAGTAAATTTTTCATTTTTTATAATTGTGGAGTCAACATTAACCCAATTTCCATTATCACGTTTTTTTAGATATACTTTGTTTTGTTTTGACCCTATTACATTCCCGTTAATAGAGTATTCTGTTTTTGTTGTATTTTTACATGAGATTAGTAATAATACAATACTAATAAATAATACTTGTTTTTTCATTTTTTTATTATTAATTGTTAATATCTTTTTGAAAATAAAAAATCACTTAATATAACAAGCACCAAGGTAATTACTGAACTTGATAAAGCTTTAGTAAATGTTTGAAAAAATTCATTGATTTTCATCGAATCAAAATAAAATAATGTGAAATTATGAATTAAAATAAGAATTAAGGAATAAATAAAAAACGTTAAAAACCTAAAACTTTTAATACCTGGTATTTTAATATTTTCAAGATCGTTTTTATTTATTAATAAATTTATAATAACAGGTCGCATAAAAGAAACCAATACAGTTGCAAAAGCATTTAAACCAAGTGTGTTAGAAAAAATATCTATACCAAAACCAAGTAAAAATCCTGAAATTAATAATAACCATTTTGGTGTTTCTATTGGTAAGATAAGTATAAAGATTATATAAAAATAAGGGTTAATATATCCTGAAATTTCAATATTATTTAGTATTAATATTTGAAAGAATATTAAAAAGAAGAAAAGGAATATGTATTTTAAATATTTATTCATTTTGAGATTTTGTCTGTAAATCTAATTGTTCTTTTTTTAAAATATTATTAATAATATAAACGTATGATATTTTATTATAATCAGTAAAAAAGATAATATCAATATCATAAAAATTTTTACCTTTTTTAATTTTAAATTTTGAAATTTTTCCAATAGGAATTCCTTTAGGAAAAATAAAGGAATAACCGCTGGTAATAATAGTGTCGCCAACGGAAATATTAACATGTGTTGGAATATAGTTTAAAACACCTGTTCTATAATTTTTGCCGTCCCATTCTAAAGTGCCTATTTGATTATTTTTTTTTATTGCAGCACTAATTTTTAATTTGCTATGTAGTATTGATATAACAGAAGAAAAATTATCAGAAACATCTTTAACTATACCTATAACTCCATTTTGACAGACAACACCCATATCTTTTTTGATACCTGAATTCCTGCCTTTATTTAACATCAAATAATTATTTCTTTTATTAGTTGTATTACTTATTATTCTTGCAGGAATGTACAGATACTGCTGTTTATAAATACTGTCATATTTATTATTTATTAGAAAAGAATTTTTTTTAAGACTTAAAAGTTTAGCATTTTCCCGAGCAAGAGTTTTATTTGTTTGTTTTAATTGAAAATAGCCGGAAATATTGCTGGAAATTTTATAAATATAGCCTGTAATATTGTTAGTTGAAGAAATATAATAACTTTTTTGATAATAATTATTATTAAAAACAAAAAATAAAGATATTGTTTCAAGGAGAATAAATAAAAAGAAAGATTTATTTTTAATAATAAATACTATAATATTTTTCATCTGTAAGAAACAATATTTTTAAAAAGTAAATAATTGAAATAAAAATGTTTAAGTTTAAAAAAAACAGCAAACAAAAATATTTAAAAATTATTTTATTAAAAAAGGAAATTTATCAAAGTTTTTAAGAGCAATACTAGTACCCCTTACAACAGCTTTCAAGGGATCATCAGCAACATGAACGGGAAGCTGAGTTTTAAGAGCAATACGTTTGTCAAGACCTCTAAGCATAGAGCCACCGCCAGCAAGATAAATCCCTGTTCTGAAAATATCTGCAGACAATTCAGGAGGAGTATTTTCAAGAGCATTCATAATAGCTGTTTCTATTTTTGAAATTGATTTATCCAAAGATTGATAAATTTCTTTATAATTAATAATAACTTCTTTAGGAACACCTGTTAACAGGTCTCTTCCATGAACAGGATAATCGTCAGGAGGATTTTCCAAATCAGGTAAAGCTGAACCAACTTCAATTTTTATTTTTTCAGCTGATCTTTCACCAATATTAATATTGTGATTTTTACGCATATATTCTTGAATATCGAAATTGAAATCATTTCCTGCAATTCGTATAGATTTTTGATTAACAATACCACCAAGAGCAATAACAGCAATTTCCGATGTGCCACCACCAATATCAATAATCATATTTCCTATAGGTTCTAAAACATCTATTCCTATGCCTATTGCAGCAGCCATGGGCTCATGTATTAGTTTTACTTCTTTTGCTCCTGCTTGTTCTGCCGAATCTTTAACGGCTCGTTCTTCTACCTCTGTAATACCTGAAGGAATGCAAATAACCATTTTCAACGAAGGAGGAAATAATGATTTTTTGTTATTTATCATATTTATCATTTCCTTTATCATGAATTCTGCTGCTTGAAAGTTTGCTATTACTCCATTCCTAAGTGGCTTGATAGTTTGTATATTATCATGTGTTTTGCCATGCATCATCATTGCTTTTTTACCTACAGCCATAAGCTTACCTGTATTTCTTTCTATTGCAATGATTGAAGGCTCATCAACAACAACCTTATCATTAAATATTATTAAGGTATTAGCAGTACCTAAATCAATAGCTATTTCTTTTGTTAAAAATGAAAACAATCCCATATTATATTATTATTAATGTTTAAAATGTCTTATACCTGTAAAAATCATACACATATCGTTAGAATTACAATAATCAATAGAATCTTTATCTCTTATTGAACCACCGGGTTGAATAACAGCAGTAATACCCTTTTTATGAGCTAATTCAACAGAATCGGAAAAAGGGAAAAAAGCATCAGAAGCCATAACTGAACCTGTTAAATCCAAATTGAAATTTTCTGCTTTTTCAATTGCATGTTTTAATGAATCTATCCTGGAGGTTTGACCCATTCCACTACCAATTAATTGTTTGTTTTTAACTAATATAATTGCGTTTGATTTTGTGTGTTTTACTATTTTATTTGCGAAAATTAAATCTTTTATTTCGTTATCTTTTGGTGGGGTTTTGGTTACTTGTTTAAAATCCTCTTCTTTTTCACTAACTAAATCTTTTGTTTGTTCAATAACACCATTTAAAAGAGATTTAAACATAGTATCAGAAAATTCATATGATTTTTTTTGAAGAATAATTCTGTTTTTCTTTGATGAGAGAATATCAAAAGCTTCTTTTTCATAACCGGGAGCAAGAATAATTTCAAAAAATAATTTATTGATTTCTTTTGCGGTTTCTATATCAACTATAGAATTAGTAATTAACACACCACCAAAAGCAGAAATAGGGTCTCCGGCCAGAGCATCATTCCATGCGTCTATAAGTTTAGTCCTGCTTGCACAACCGCATGGATTTGTGTGTTTTAAAATTATAAATGTTTTCTCTGAAAATTCTTTTATTAAACTAATAGCAGAATCCAAATCAATTAAATTATTATATGAAATAGTTTTGCCATGTAATTGTTTAAAAACTTTACTGATATCACCATAGAAAATTCCTTTCTGATGAGGATTTTCTCCATATCTTAATGATGTTGATTTATTAATACTTTGTTTAAAAGATTTAATTTCTCTTTTTTTATTGAAATGATTAAATATTATATTGTCATAATGTGAAGAAACGTTAAAAGCTTGTATAGCAAAATATTTTCTGTCTTCTAATGAAGTATAACCTTTTTTTTCATTTAAGAGGTTAATCAAATCATTATATTGGCTTGATTCAGAAATAATTAAAACGTCTTTATGGTTTTTAGCTGCTGCTCTTATCAACGATATTCCGCCAATATCAATTTTTTCAATTATTTCATTCTCATTATCAGTGTTTTTTATTGTTTCTTCAAAAGGGTATAAATCAACAATAACAATATCTATTTCAGGAATATTATATTTTTTTAAATCTTCTTTATCTTTTTCATTGTCTCTTCTGCTTAATATGCCGCCAAATATTTTAGGGTGTAATGTTTTAACTCTTCCTCCTAAAATTGAAGGATAAGTTGTAATATTTTCAACAGAAGTACATTTAACACCTAAAGATTGGATATATTTATATGTTCCACCTGTAGAATATATTTTAATATCATTTGCATTTAAAGCCTCAACTATTTTATCAAGATTCTGTTTGTTATATACAGAAATTAATGCAGAATTAATTTTTTTCAAGTTTTACTAAAATTTGGTTGATTAAAAATTATTTATTAAATTTAGGTTAAAAATTAATATTATCACAAAAATACTATAAAAATATTGATTATATATATATCTTAACGGCAATTTTAATTAATTTTAATTCGTTTATTTGTAATATTAAAAATTGAGGGAAAATATATGTTATTTTTAAGATTAATAAAAGAGAGTTATACTTTAGCAATAAGAGAAATTCTTGTAAATAAAGTTAGAACAATATTGTCATTATTGGGAATAACAATAGGAATATTTTGTGTAATATCTGTTTTCACAATATTTGATTCCCTTGAATTGTCAGTAAAAACAAGTATTAATTCTTTAGGCAGTAATACTTTGTTTATTCAAAAGTGGCCATGGTCAATGGGTGGCGATTATCCATGGTGGAAATATATTAATAGGCCTGAGCCAAAAATCAGGGATTTGCGCATTATTAAAAAAAATAGCAATACTGTTGATAATGCCTCTATAATGGTAAATTTTACAAAAAATGTAAAATACAGAAATAATAATATTTCAAATGCGTCTATTATTGCTGCTTCCCACGAATATGATAAAACTAGTGATTTTTCAATAAGAGAAGGTAGGTATTTTTCAGTTTTCGAATCTACAATTGGAAAACCATGTTGTATTATTGGTAGTGAGATTAAAAAGGCTTTGTTTAAAAATACTGATGCTATAGGAAAAAAAATAAAAATTTTCGGTTCAAAGATTAATGTAATAGGTGTTTTTGAAAAACAAGGAGAAAGTACTTTTGAAAATAGTACTGATAATTCGATATTAATTCCGATAAATTTTGCTAAAAAATATTTGAATTTAAGAAAAAATTCAAGCACTATTATTGTAAAATCAAAACCTAATATTTCGAATGAAGAAATGAAAAATGAGTTAAGAGGAATTTTAAGATCATACCATAAAATCAGACCTAAGGATATGGATGATTTTGCTCTTAATGAGGTTGATATAATTTCAAAGGGATTTACTAAATTTTTTAATGTAATAAGTTTGGTTGGTTGGATTATTGGCGGGTTTTCATTATTAGTTGGAGGTTTTGGAATTGCTAATATTATGTTTGTTTCTGTTAAAGAACGAACTCATATTATTGGAATACAAAAATCAGTAGGTGCAAAAAAATATTTTATTTTACTTCAGTTTTTATTTGAATCATTGTTTTTGTCTTTATTGGGTGGTATTTTTGGATTAATTATTGTTTTTATTCTTACATTTTTGCTGTCATATATTACAGAGATGAAATTAATTTTAACTGCAAACAATATTTTGTTGGGAATTGTGGTTTCTTCTTTAATAGGATTATTTTCCGGAATTGTTCCTGCATTGTCAGCATCAAGATTAGATCCTGTAGAAGCAATGCGATCAACTTTTTAATGGTTTTATTATGACAAAGAAAAGCATTTTAATTATTATGGATGGCTGGGGAGAAGGTAGTAAGACCTCTTCAAACGTAATCTATAATTCTGATGTTCCTTTTATTAAAGGATTATATAATAATAAAGATTGGGCATATGCTCAATTACAGGCTTCAGGTGAAAATGTAGGCTTGCCTGATGGTCAAATGGGAAACTCTGAAGTAGGGCATCTTAATATTGGAGCAGGTAGAATTGTTTATCAGGACTTGGTTAGAATTAATAAGTCTATTGAAGATAATTCAATAAAAAATAATAAGGTCATTAATGATGCTTTCAATTACGCCAAGAAAAATAATAAATCTGTTCATTTTCTCGGGCTTGTTTCTAATGGTGGTGTTCATTCATCCGAAAAGCATTTATATAAGTTATGTGAATTGGCAAATGACTTTAATTTAGAAAATGTTTTTATTCATGCCCTTACTGATGGTAGAGATACAGATCCAAAAAGCGGTTTGGTTTTTATTAAGGAGCTTCAGGATAACATACAAAATTTTTCTGCTCAAATTGCAAGCATTTGCGGCAGGTATTATACTATGGACAGAGATAAACGCTGGGAAAGAATAAAAGAAGGTTATGATTTAATGGTTAATGGTATTGGAGATAAAACAACTGATCCTGTATTTGCTATTAAAAAATCTTATGATAATGGTTTTACTGACGAATTTATCAAACCTGTTGTAGTTACTGATAGTTCAGGTGAACCTTTAACTAGAATTAAAAACGGCGATGTAGTAATTTGTTTTAATTTTAGAACCGACAGATTACGACAGATTACTTATGCTCTGACCCAGCAACAGATCCCAGAGTTTAAAATGAAGCCTTTAAATTTAAATTATCTTACTTTAACAACTTATGACGAGTCTTTTAAAAATATAAAAGTTGTTTTTGATAAGCATAATTTAAATAATACAATAGGAGAGGTGTTATCAAAAGCAGGGAAAACGCAGATAAGAATTGCAGAGACAGAAAAATATGCACATGTTACATTTTTCTTTTCCGGTGGGAGAGAAGAAAAATTTTCTGGTGAAAAGAGAATTTTAATTCCTTCTCCAAAAGTTCCAACATATGACCTGCAACCCGGGATGAGCGCTTTTCTTGTTAAAGATGCCATTATTAAAGAGCTTAAAAAACCGGGACTTGATTTTGTTTGTTTGAATTTTGCTAATGCAGATATGGTTGGACATACAGGAATTTATTCTGCAATTAAAAAAGCTGTTGAAACTGTGAGTTTTTGTGTTGGAGAGGTTGCCAAAACAGCAATAGAAAATGATTATTCTGTGATGATAATTGCAGACCACGGAAATGCAGAATATGCTATTAATCCCGACGGCACACCAAATACTGCTCATACGACAAATCCGGTTCCAATATTTTTATTTGATAAAGAATATAAAAAAATTAGTAATGGTCGCCTGTGTGATGTAGCACCTACAATATTAAAAATAATGAATATTGATATTCCTGATGAAATGACAGGAAATGTTCTGGTATAAAATTTAGTATTAACCCCCTTTATTCATACAAAAACGAAGTGGATTGTATAAATGTGTGATAGATAGTGGGATGCAAAGCGGGAAACCCCGATTTAGTAATACCCTAATTTGGGGTTAATGAAATTCCCAAATTTGTTAGTATTACTTAATCGTAGAAAATTAATGAATTTTTCGGGTTGAATAAAAAAAGCCTCAATTTTTTAATAAATTTTGAGGCTTTTTTATTGAAACTTAAATTAAGCAAATATTATTTTACCAAAAGCATTCTTTTAGTAATTATATTTTTATCAATTTTTAAATTATACAAATAAATACCGTAATTTACCTGATTACCTTTTTGGTCTTTACCTGTCCATTTAATAATTTTTTCACCTGCAGTTTGTTTTTCATTTACTAAAATGATTATTTTTTCACCCAGTAAATTATAAATAGATAACTCTACTTTTGATGGCTTTGAAATAGAGTATTTTATGTATGTTTCGTTTTTAAACGGATTAGGATAATTTTGACTTAAGGAATAATTTCTTTCTTTTGAAAAATCAGAAATTGCTGTAGCAGTATCATTAATTGTTAATGCTTTAATACAAAAGTTAAGAGTATTAATATAACCCGATCCATCATCATAATTATATAAATCGTTCCAGGTATTATCGGTTTTATAAAAGCTTTCTCCCGGATTTGCACTTGATTCTACAATAGTTTTATACGATGAGCCTAAAAGAACGGGAATTTCAGATGTTCTGTCATAAGCCTGACCACCATCCGAAAGATATAAGTAAACATAAAAATCATCATTTTCTGTAATTGAAACAGGAGTGTTTAAATCAATTGTATGAAAACCTGAATGTTCTATGCTGCCGGATTTTACTGCAATTTCATTTAATAATTCGTTGTTTTGAAAATCGTCGTAAATTTTTACAGTATAATTTATGTTTTCAGCAGCAGTATAAAAACTTACAGCTTTAATAAATTCATTATTGGAAGATGTAAAAGCATTGAAAGCTTCGTTACAGAATTTCAAAGTATCACGCCAGCCATGATAATCGTGATAATAAATATTATCATATTCTAAAGGTACTACATCATGAAAAGAAACAGCGCCCATTTCAGGATCTTTGCATGAATATTTATCATAATAAGAAACATAAAAGTAGCCTGAAAAACCCCATCCTGTATCCCAGCTGTTTTTACAAATCCATGCTCCAGGTTCAGGAGCCTGTGTTTCTTTATTGTCGTCCCAACCTACAATTGCCACCGAATGATTGGGGAGTAATGTACTTGATGGTGGTTGATAATGTGTATATGTTGAATTATTAATAAAGCTATTATTATAACAAATACAGGTTCCTATTACGCCGTAAGACATTAATTTTTCTTTAATAATATCAATATTCGACAAATCTTCACCTGCATTGTACCATTCAATATTTTTTATATAATAATAGTGATAATCGGGGCTGTATCTAAGAGGCGGATTTTGAAAAGATTGACCGTCGACATCACGGACAGCACCCTCACCCCGCGAAAAATAAGCTGTGGCAACTCTGTAATCACCACCATTATGAACAACTAAACCACTGCCGGTTGGCGGGTCAAGGTCATCATTATTATGTTGATTAAAACCATTCCACCAATCAAGATGATATTCTGCTAAATTAGGCTCGCCGGTTTCACCCGCTGCTGCCCAATTACCTGTTATTAGCAAATTACTTTCTACTGAAGCCATTGTGCCATGAGTCCAGCATGTGCCTCCCTGTTGCAATTTTACTGACGTTACATAATTAACACCGTTTACATCCCTTAGATCAAATGTTTCGGGAAATTGTTTTACTTGTGCCTCCGATAGGCAGTATAAACTTAATGAAATTAATAGAATAAAAATTTTCTTCATAGTACGTAAATTCAAATTATTATCTTTGTATTAACAAAACTAATAAATAAAATTATAAAAATGTTTGATGACTACAGATAATTTTAAAATATTATTAAAAAATTTAGATTCTTTTATAAGAAAATATTATAGAAACAAAATTTTAAAAGGCTTAGCGTATTTTTTTATTTATGCTTTCATTTTATTCTCTTTGATGGTTTTACTTGAGAATAAATTTTATTTCAATACGCAAATACGTACAATATTATTTTATTTATTTATTGTTATAAATTTTTGTTTGTTAGTCAAATTTATTGTTTTACCCTTTTTGAGAAGTTTAAAAATCGGAAAACTTATTTCTTATGAAACCTCTGCTGATATTATCATTAAAACATTGTCTGATGAGGTTGATGATTCTTTAAGAAATGTATTGGATTTACAGAAAATTATAAAGAAATCGGGATATTCTGATGATTTAATTAGGGCAAGTATTAATCAGAAGTCAGAAAAATTAAATAGGGTCTCATTTAATAAGGCTATTAAGTTTAAAACTACTTTTCAGAAATACAGATATTTTTATTTACTTATATTTGTGTTTATTATAGGAGTAATAATTTTTCCCAATTTTTTTGTTAAACCGGCAAGTAGAATTATTAAATATAATCAACATTTTACAAAACCAAATCCATTTACTTTTGTTATACTCAATGATAGTCTTTGTTCACCGGCTAATGAAAATTTTCATCTTGAAGTATCAACCCGGGGAGAAGTAGTTCCTAATGAGGTTTATATTTTGTACAAAGATAATAGTTTTAAGCTTTCTAAGAAAGCTCAAAATGTTTTTACTTACGATTTTATAAACGTACAAAGTGATTTATCTTTTGTTCTTTATTCAGGAAAATATTATTCAAAAATGTATTATTTAAAAATATTACCAAAGCCATATATTCTTGATTTTAAAGCCAAAATGTTTTATCCGAAATATGTTAAAAAGAAAAATGAAATTTTACAAAACACTGGTGATTTTATTGTACCCGAGGGTACTGATATTACATGGCAGTTTAATACACAAAATACAACAAAATTTAATTTTAATTTTAATGGTGTAAAAGAGATTATTAATAAAAATAATTCTGATGTTTTTACTGTAAATAAGAGAGTTTTAAAAAATTCAAAATATTCTGTTTATGTTGAGAATAAATATGTTAAAAATTTAGATTCTTTATTTTTTAATATTACTATTTTACCTGATTTATTTCCAAGGATAAAAATTCAAAGAAGTATAGATTCTGTATTTTATAATAAAATATATTTTCATGGATTTATTAATGATGATAATGGCTTTAAAAAATTAAAATTTAAATGTGAGATATTAGATGATATTAAAAATATAAACAAAATTATATTTTCAGATAATATAAAAATACAGTATAACCTTCAACATCAGGATTTTTATTATTATTTTGATTTTTCAAAATTAAATTTAAAGTTTGATGATAAACTGCAATATTATTTTGAAGTTACAGATAATGATGAAGTTCATGGAGGAAAAACAACAAAATCAGAGATTTATTTTTTTAAGAAATTATCAAAGAAAGAGATAAAAGAGGATTCGGAAAAACACACTGATAATATTAAAAATGAGATGAATTCTTTCTTAAAGAATCTTGACAATCAGAAAAAAAGAATTGATAAACTTAATAGTGCATTGATTGAAAAAGAAAAAATTTCATGGCAGGAAAAACAACTCTTAGACAATATTTTGAAAAAACAAAAAGAATTTGTTGATAAATATCAGAAAATTAATCAAGAAAATAAGATAAACAATCTTAAAAGCAACGAAGATTTAGAATTTGACAATGAATTATTAAAAAAAAGTAGGGAATTAGAGCAATTATTTGATGAAGTATTAGATAAGAAAACAAAAGATCAGATTGAAAAATTTAAGAAAACATTGGATGAACTTAATAAAGATAAAGTGCAGAAAATGTTAGATGAATTGAAAATAAGCAATAATGATATAGAGAAGCAAATAGAAAGAAATCTTGAGCTATTTAAAAATTTAGAATTTGAAAAAAAATTGAATGAGATTGTTACTGATTTAGATAAGGTTGCAAAATCACAGGACGATATTTCAAAAGAGAAAAAAAATTCAAAAAATAAAGAAACAGTAATTGAAAATCAACAGAACTTAAAGGATGATTTTAATGATATTAAAGAGCAAATAAATGATTTAGAGAAAAAAAATAGAGAACTTGAGTATCCAAATAAGTTAGATAATACTGATGAGCAGCAAGATGAAATTTCTAATGAAATGAATAAAGCATTAGATAATTTGAAAAATAACAGGAATAGGAAGGCTAGTAAAAATCAATATAATGCCGGACAAAAATTGCATAAATTAGCTTCATTATTCAAAAAAATACAATCACAAATTAGTATGCAAGCTTTAGGCGAAGATATACAATCATTAAGAAATATCCTTGAAAGTTTAATTCAGCTTTCTTTTGATCAAGAGGACTTAATTAATGAATTAAGTAGAACAAGTTTGGCAAATCCTAAATTTACTCAAATTATAAATAAACAAAATAGTTTTAAAGATAATTTATCAATTGTGAGTGACTCTTTATATTCCTTAAGTAAGAGACAACCATCAATAAAACCATTTGTTTTCAAAGAAATTGATAATATTAATAAAAATATTGATAAAACAATGCAATATTTAGTTGATGCTCAGGTTTCTATTGCAAAGGGAAAGCAACAAGAAATAATGACTTCTGTTAACAATCTCTCATTAATTATTTCAGAATATCTTAGAAATATGCAAAATCAAAATTCTATGATGAATTCAGGCAAGCAAAGTTCAAGTTGCCCAAGACCGGGTTCAGGACAATCTTCTATGAAATCATTAAAACAGCTTCAGCAGAAATTAAATAGTCAGATGCAACAAATGATGAAGCAGCAATCACAGGGAGGAAAATCAGGAAAGGGCAAATCTAAAATGTCAGAGGAATTGGCTCGTCTTGCTGCACAGCAACAAGCAATAAGAGAAAAAATGCAGGATTTAATTTCTGAATTACAAGGTGCGAATGCAGGAAACGCAAAAAATTTAAATAGAATAATAAAACAAATGGAATCTACAGAATCGGATATTATTAACAATAGAATTTCACGTCAAACATTAATTCGTCAAAAAGAAATAATGACAAGAATGTTGAAATCCGAGAAGGCACTTAAGCAGAAGGAATTTGAAAAGAAACGTCAATCAGAGTCTGCAGATGAAATTTATAGAATAAATCCTAAAAAGATTATCAAAAATAAAAATAAGGGTACATATAACAGTGATTTTTTAGAGTCAATTCCTCCGTCATTAAAAGGTTTTTATAAATCTAAAGCAGATAAATATTTTTATTATTTACACAAGGAAAATTAATATGATTATGAAAATAAAAATAAATTTTTTTAACGAAAACATTAAATTTGTTTTAAAAAATAAAATAATTTTACGAAATTGGATTACATCAGTAATCGAAGAAGAAAAAATAACTGCTGAAAGTATTAATTATATTTTTTGTTCAGATAAGTATTTATTGGAAATAAATTTAAAATTTTTGAATAGGGATACGCTAACTGATGTAATTTCTTTTAATTATAATGAGATTAATGAACCGATACAAGGAGATATTTATATTAGTATTGAGAGAATAAAAGAAAATTCGTTAATTTTAGGGCAACCTTTTAAAAATGAAATTTATAGGATAATGATACATGGTTTATTGCATTTAATTGGGTATGAGGACACTAAACCGGAAGAAAAGTTATTAATGACAAAAAAGGAAGATTATTATTTATCGAAATTGAGTTTAATTAAAGATTAATGTTTCACGTGAAACCGGATAGAATATGTTTAAAGATTACGATGTTATAGTAGTAGGAGCAGGACATGCAGGTTGCGAAGCTGCTGCAGCTGCAGCAAATTTAGGTTCATCTGTTTTGTTGATTACTATGAATATGAAAAATATGGCTCAAATGTCTTGTAATCCTTCTATGGGAGGGATTGCAAAAGGTCAAATTATAAGAGAAATTGACGCACTTGGTGGTTTATCAGGAATTGTTACTGATAATACTATGATTCAATTTAGGATGCTTAATAAATCCAAAGGCCCTGCTATGTGGAGTCCTAGAGCTCAAAGTGACAGATTAAAGTTTTCTTATTTCTGGAGAATATCTTTGGAGAAAATTTTAAATTTAGATTTTTTACAAGACACAGTTATTGGTGTTACAGTAAAAAATGATAAAATTTCAGGCGTTAAAACACAATTTGGTTATACAATAAATGCAAAATCAGTGATTTTGACTAACGGAACTTTTCTTAATGGAAAAATTTATATTGGAGATAAACAATTTTCAGGCGGAAGATTAGGTGACAATGCATCGTTTTATCTTACACAAGAATTAAATGATTTGGGATTTGATTCAGATAAAATGAAAACAGGTACCCCAGTCAGAGTAGATGGACGCTCACTAGATTTTTCAAAAATGACAGAACAAAAAGGCGATGAACATCCCGAAAAATTTTCTTTTACTAATACAAAACCATTATCTCAACAAAAAAGTTGTTATTTAGTATATACAGATCACGAAATACATGATATTTTACGTACAGGTTTTGATAAATCGCCAATGTTTACAGGTAGAATAAAGGGAGTAGGACCAAGATATTGTCCGTCAATAGAAGATAAAATTGAACGTTTTTCAACTAAAGACAGACATCAATTATTTATTGAGCCTGAGGGGTGGGAAACAATTGAGTATTATGTAAACGGTTTTTCTTCTTCATTACCTGATGAAATTCAATATAGAGCCTTAAGAAAACTTAAAGGTTTTGAGAATGCTAAATTTTTCAGTCCGGGATATGCAATAGAATATGATTATTTTCCTCCAGTTCAGTTAAAATATACGTTGGAGACTAAAATTGTAGAAAATTTATATTTTGCAGGGCAAATTAACGGAACTACAGGATATGAAGAAGCTGCGGCTCAAGGGTTGATGGCAGGAATAAACGCAAATTTAAAATTAAGAAACAAAAAGCCTTTTATTTTAAGACGTTCAGAAGCTTATATCGGAGTATTAATTGATGATCTTATAACAAAAAGTATAGATGAGCCATATAGAATGTTTACTTCGCGTGCTGAGCATAGAATTCTCTTGCGTCAGGATAATGCAGATTTAAGACTCACTCCTATGGGATATAATTTAGGCCTGGCATCTAAAGAAAGATTTGATAGAGTTTCTGAAAAATTAGACGCATTAAAGAAAATATTTCGATTTTTAAAGAAGGAGAGCATTGAGCCGGATTCGATAAATTCTTATTTGTTAAAAATTAAAACAATGCCAATAAAACAGAAAGTGAAAATTGAAAATTTGCTTTTACGTCCACAGGTTTCAATTTATGATTTAATAAAACATGTTGATAAATTGCAAAATTTTATTGGTAAAATAGATAATAACAAAAAAGAAATTTTAGAGGAAGCGGAAATATATATTAAATATAGAAACTATATTCAGAAGGAAGAAGAAATTGCAGAGAAATTAGAAAAATATGAAGATTATATATTAAACGAAAATTTTGATTACAAAGGTTTAAAATCTTTGTCATATGAAGCGAGGGAAAAATTAACAAAAATTAAACCAAGAACCATTGGGCAAGCATCAAGAATTAGTGGAGTATCTCCGGCAGATATTTCTGTATTATTGATACACCTAAGAGGATAATGACTCGTTTCACGTGAAACTTAGTAAAGAAAACTAAGAAGAATTTATAGTGGTATTAAAAAATTTTTTAATAAAAAATGAAATTGAAATCTTTGTAAATAAAATTTTTGTTGGGAAAAATATTTTTACTTCATGTTTTTTAATTTAATCAAAAAGCATAAGCTCTGATAAATTTATAAATTATTTATAATTTCTTATTATGATGAACAAACACCGAACAAAGTATTTTTATTTTTTATTTATATCATTATTTTTTTTATTTTTTGCCTTTATATCTTCAAAAAAATTTAAAAAGACAGGTATTGATAATAATAAAATAAGAACATTCCGGAAAGTATTAAATTCCAAGGAGAAAATATTGTCTTCTGTAGAAGATAAAATTTTTAGTTTTTCTAAAGATGATACAATATCGGAAATACAGAAAAAAATATTAAAAAATAAATTCTTGTGTGATAATAACGGTTTGGTAATAATGGTTTATCAAAACGATTCTTTAATAAGTTGGTCAAATAATTCTGTTTCTATACCAAATGTTTTTAAATATAAAAATACTGAAAAAAAAATATATAAATTTAGTAATGGTTACTATTATGT
>JAGGUV010000022.1 GCA_021158345.1 Bacteroidales bacterium | reverse complement strand
TCGTCATAAAACAAATCGGTAAAAGCAACATTGGCTCCCTCTTTTGCAAAGTATAATGCTATTTCTTTACCAATACCACGTGAGGCTCCGGTTATAATTGCTGTTTTTCCTTCTAAAATTTTCATATTATTTAATTTTTATATTAGAATTCAATTTGAAATAAAAATATTATTTACATTTTGTAAATCAATGTATTAATATTCATTCCTGCTCCTACTGATGCAAAAGCAAGAGTATCTCCTAAGTTTATTTCGTGCGATTCTATCTTATGTTTTAATAAAAGATCTAATAGAGTTGGTATTGTAGCTACTGAGGTATTACCCAACCACGAAATTGTCATTGGCATAATGTATTTAGGCACATCAACAATATTATAAAGTTTAAAAAGCCTTTCTATTATAGCATCATCCATTTTACCATTGGCTTGATGGATTAGAACTTTCTTAATTTTCGTAAGATTAGTATTACACTTATCAAGGCCGTCTTTTATAGCTTGAGGTACATTTTCAAGAGCATATTGATAAAGCTTTCGACCATTCATCTTTAAAAAAGTATTAAACTTATCTTTAATATCAGGATTGTAAGATTTACCCATGTATAACATTTCAGAATATAAAAGAGTATCCGATCGTGTTTTATGAGCAAGTATCCCAATAGGTTTATCACTTTCTTTCGCTTCTATAACGGTAGCCCCTGCACCATCAGCATATAACATACTGTCTCTATCGTGAGGGTCGGAAATTCTTGATAATGTATCTGCACCAATAACTAATATTTTTTTTGCATCACCCGATTTTATGTAATAATCTGCCTGAATAGTGCCCTGTAACCAACCCGGACAGCCAAAAGGTATATCATAAGCAATAGTATAAGGATTCTTTATTTCTAATTTATGCTTTACTCGAGCGGCTAAACTGGGAACAATATCTAATCCTTTATTGTCAGGTTTTAAATCACCAAAATTGTGAGCAACAATTATATAATCTAAATCTTCTTTATCAATATTTGCAGATTTAATTGCCTCAACAGCAGCAAAATATGCCATATCTGAACATACTAAATCGTCAGTAACATATCTTCTTTCCTTAATTGTCGTTATCTCTAAAAACTTATCAATAATCTCCTGAATATTTTTGTCAATTTTTTTTCCTGTTGCATCATAAAATTCGTTATTAAGAAAATCTTCATTTTTAATACATCTTGTTGGTATGTAACTTCCTGTTCCGGTAATCACACTGTAGATACTACTCATTTTTCTATTTTTATTAAATAATTCATTTATTTTTGTTAACTGTAAATTAATTTATATTCTACAAATCTAAAAACTTAGTAATACAAAGATAATAGTTTTTAATTATTAAAAGCTAACAACTATTAATAAATAAAATTGCATTCTACATAAAACGCATTAAATAATCACTACTGTCCGACTAAAAAATGTTGAATCTGTTGAACCTTCTGCTATTATTACGTCCCGATGGGACTTAAAATAAATGGGGGTTACTTTCAGTTCTACCAATATTAAGTCCCTGACGGGACTGTCCCGTAGGGTGGAGTGAATGGAATCTCTGATAATCAAAAATTACTTTCGTTCCACTTTTTTTAATATTGCATTTCTTTTTACTGATAACGACTCACATAAATTTGTTTTACTCCATTGCTTAATGTCTTTAATCGTACAATAATCAATAGCTTTATTAATTTCTTCTTCAGACAAATCTGATGTGAATGCAGGAATAATTAAAGCTAAATCTGTAATGCCGGTCATAAGATTTTTGCTAATTTCATTCTTGTATTTTCCAAAAGTTGACTCAATTACATCGGAACAACAAAGTAATTTTTCTCCCCTTTTATCTATATGCACTGCATTATTATTAAGATAGTTAATGAAATATTCACGAAATTTTCGCATTCTGTCCTTTTTACATGTTTTTAAAATAGAGATACATTTGCGTTTATTTTTTTTACTTAATCCGCCGCTTTTTAAAATAATTGATATTTGTCTGATTACTTCCATAATCTTATCCATTTCTACAATCAACCCCTCTTTTTCTTTAACCCACAACAACTGTCCTTTCTCATCCTCTGATGCATCATTTTTTTCAAGTGCTCTTAATACTTTTATCCCCCAATTTGTTATAATGTCAATATTTAAAAATCGTGATTTTGACCTTTGGTTTGGCGGAATAAGATGTGCATATTTACTGCAACATTTCTTAAATCGCATTTGTCCCATTAGATTCGTATATTCTTGAAATTCAGTATCATTTTTATAAATTTTTTCTAAACAAATTGCTATTGCATGTGTTATATCATAAACATGTTTTATATCTGAATTTTTTAATCCTTTTTTTAATGTGCTGCCGGCATCTGTTACGGCATATAATATTTCTCCTAATTGTTTTTTAACTGTTTTTAGTTCTTTTGCAATATCATCTCCTGTCCATTTTTCTTTTGATTTGACTAATATCGGTTTTAAATCCTGCAATTGTAAAGGTCGTAAAAAATCTATATTACATCTTCTTATTCCTAAAACTACAAGCAATTTTTCTTGTCCAATTCCTATGCTCTCATCTGCAATTATTATCCAGTCATCTGCCTGTTCTTTTGGTTGTTGCAATTGATAATACCCTAACTTTTTAACCCATAATAATCCAGTAGAAAAAGATGGTGCTGAACATTGAAATTTAAAATAAACATGACATACAATAATAATTTTACTTACACTACGAAATCCCGCAGATGTTTCAATTTTTGCCTTCAAAAATATTTGAATAATTTTAATGCAAAAATGAGATTTTTTCGGTTTCTTTTTTTTTATATCTGCATTATTTTCTGAATGTTTTTTTTTATAGCAGTAACGTATTTTTTCTGCTGATTAATTGTTTCAATTCTTTCTATAGCCTTTAACTTCCAACTATCACGACTTATAGTGAGTTCTTTAATTCGTTTTTTTAACTTTTTATTTTCAAGCCTTCTGTTAATTGCACGATATTTCCAATCTATTTTCAACATATATATTTGTTCTTTATATTAAAAAAATACAAACATATATAATAATATTATTACAACCAAGTTGAACGAAGTTAATTTTTAAATATTTTAGATTCCATTCACTCCACCCTAACGGGACTTATGTTTGAATTGCAACTTGTTTTCTACCAACATATTGGTCACTACGGGACAGTTCCGTCAGGGACTTAATATTGGTAGAACTGAAAGTAACCCTCATTTATTTTACGTCCCATCGGGACGTAATAATAGCAGAGGGTTCAACAGATTCAACATTTTTTAGTCGGACAGTAGT
>JAGGUV010000031.1 GCA_021158345.1 Bacteroidales bacterium | reverse complement strand
CTTTTAAGCCTGAATTTATTAACATCCCGACTGATTTTCTGTTAACTACGTGGTGTTTTTTATAAAATCAGCAGACCCTATTTAATGAATCAACATATCTAAGAGTATCTTTTAATAAATCATTTTCATAATATAATATCATGGCATCATTTATTATACTGGTAGATGTGTCAAATATATGCAAACTACTTTGTAATGTTAGACCTAAAGGTTTTGGATTAGGAAATGTAAAAGGAACAATTGTTGAATATGCAACAAGTTTATGTTTCTCTTCCGGTATATTAATCTCTATTTCTTTAGTACAAGAAATTAAAATCAAAGTAAATACTATTATATAAATTTTATTCATTATTTCAATTTAAGTTCTTCAATTATTACATCCTCAAAATAATCAATAGCATATTTATTATCTAAAATTTTCCCATTAACAATAAATGTTGGAGTAGAATAAATATTTTTTGAAATTAAAAGTTCCTTATTTTTAATTAAGTTTTTCAATATTTTAGTATTATTAATATCTTTTGTAAATGTAGTTATATCTAAATCTATTTTCTCTGCAAAATAAAAATGGTACTACCACGAATTTAGTGGAATATTGACAAATGCGAAAATGATAAAATGCTTAAATGCGAAAATACAAAAACAGTTCTGATACAAAAACAAAATATTGTCTATAATAAATCCTTCGTTAACTGATATTTAATTGTTTTGAAACATTTAAGCATTTAGACATTTAAGCATTTAAGCATTATAAGTAAGCTGTTTGATAGAATCGCAGAAAAATTATTTTCCATTAAAATAACAGTAGAACTATAAAAATAAATAGAATCTTGATTTAATAATTCAGTATGTTCAAAAATAATATCGTGCATTTGTCTAAATTTATACTGTTTTGCAGCAGCTTCACAAGCCAATGCACTTTTATCAATATAATCACTGAAATATACAAACTTAAAATTTACTTTATTATTATATTTCTCATATAGATTTTTTAGTTCTTGTTCAGCTTGTTGGCATGCAGGGCAAGTGAAATCTGTAACAATAACAACTTCTGTTCTTGATTTACTCGCAGTCAATTTATGCGATATTATTTCATTTGTATTTGTAAAATTATAAAAGGGTGGTTGCAATTTTATTTTTATTGAATAGTATTGTTTTAGCAAATCAATATATTGTACCTGTCTATCTTTCTGGTTGATAGTTAATAGATAAGTCTTAATATTATTTGTATCAATATATGATATGTGTAATTGCGAAATATATTTTTCGAAGTCTTCAATTGTTACCCTTTTGCATTTTTTATTTATCTGATTTTCTACAAGTTCTCTAAGAGGAATTTTTTGTTTTTTTGCTTCGTTTTCTAAAATTTTTCTTGAAACAAATAATTTTAACGCATTTAATCTTTGCTCATAAATTTGCAATCCAATTATTGAGTCAATTTCACTTACAAAAATGTTTTGCCCATTTAATATAGCTATTACCTCTTCCTTTTTATGAGAAGGTTTCTTGTTATCAATGTTATTGCAACTAATAATAACAACTGTTAAAAAAGTAAAATAAAAAACACTTATTTTATTGAAAAACTTCATTATTCCTTAAATTTTTGATTATTTATTAAAAAAGCTGTTTAAAAATTAATCTTAAACAGCTTTTTATACACTAATTTTCTTTAAACTTTAATTTAATTTATCTGATTTTACTAACCAATTTCTTTGCCATGTGTAAGGCTCACAGCCAGCAGGAATGTCCATTACAAAACAATTAGCACCATCAAACCAACTTCCTGGTCTTTGACATTGGTTTCCATTAACTGGTGTATAATAAAAATTTAAATTATTTGAATTTGGTCCCCAAACAAAAGCATTTGTCCCTACTGGTGATGTTCCTACATAACATTCTCCATAATTATTATGGTCAAAATTTCCTATTTTACAGTTAACCCCTCTAAAGTCATTATGAGAATATGCAATATGATAATTAATTGACTGCTGATATAATTGTGGATATATTACGATACCTCTTTTATAAAAGCTATAATATTCATCAAGAGAACAATAATAACAATAATAACCACTAGGAGTACTAAGAAACCATGCATTAGCTCCGTTTACAGTTAAATATTTCCAAGATGAAAGCCATGTTGATTTATATCTTAACTTTGCAACAAGGTCATATCCTTTATCATTATGAACAGCACCTATAAAATTATTACTTGTTGTATACCCTACTGGATATCCAAATATAAAATCTTTTGTTGATTTTAACTGACTATTTTTTACTTCCAATGAATAACTAACAACATCATCTTGCAAATTTGTTGTAATAAGCTCAACAATAATTTTAGGCTCTTGATTTAAATCAAAATTTCCATTACTTGATTTTATTTGTTTTTGATTAGACAAATCACTTAATTTTAACATTTCAATATCATCTTCATTTATTTTTAAAGATAACTCATTTGCCATTAAATACTCAGACAATAAATTCTCATCATCAGAATAAATAACATAAAATGCTTGATTTTTACCACTTTCATCTGTAACGATAATTTCTTTTTTAAATTTACCGTCACTCTGTTCTGTACTATTGGAAATTTCAGTTCCAACTTCTTTTTGAAGAATTTGTTCTTCTTTTTCACAACTAATAAACGTTATGATTACCGCTATGAGTGTTAATTGTAATACTTTTTTCATTTTTAAAGAATTTATTAGTTAATAGAATAATTTTATCGTTACGAATGTATTATCATTTTACTGATAATAATTCAAACATTTACTTTATCTAATAAGCGTATAGATTTTGTGAATAAACGATTTTTAATTATCCATTATCTTCTTTATTTTGGGTAATTATCTTATCGAAATATTAATATTTTCGTCAGACACAAGAGTTAATTTAGGATTTTTATAAATTTCAATATTTTTAATATATTTTGCATTTACCAAGCAGCTTCTATTTGCCCGAATAAAACCAAATTCTGATAATTCAATTTCAAACCGTTTAAGTAATTTTGTTATCGAAATAGGTTTGTCAGCATCAATAAAGTGTATTGTTGAAACGTAACTATCACATTTAATATAAGATATAGCCCCTATATTAATTTGACGTATTTTACCGTTTTCTTTTACAGTAATTTTAATGTCATTTTGGCAACTATAATCTTTTTTCATTTCAATTATTTATTTTCATGGGACAGTCAAAAACAAATGTGTTGCGAATTTTTGAGCTTGCCAATATATTGGCAAAACTTGCAACTCTTATGCTTTGTGCCAGCTTCGTCTTATTAATAACAATAAGAATAAATTTATTTTTCAGAAATTAATTATCGAAGAATATTTTTTTTTTGAATTATCTTGTTTAGGTAAATTAATCGGAATTACTTTTACTTTATTTTTCAATAAATTATTATACCATTTTTCTTTTTCTAAAATAGGGTTATCAGAACACCTGATTTTTTCATAAATAGATATAATGAGTTTTCTGCATTTACTACATTCCGCAACATGCTCAAAAATCTCCAGAGGTATCTGTCTATTTGTATTACTCAATAATGCATCTAAATATAATGAGATACTTTCGTCAGTCAAATGTCCATATTTATTAAAAATAATCATCGTCAAAACTTATTTCTTTCACTCACTTAATACTGAAATTCCAAAAAAGTAATACATAAAATATTATTTTTTTCTTATAAAAATAATATTTACAAGAACTACAGGGTGTTAGGGATTAAAAAAACCAGAGAAAAAACCAAATTTTTCCCTTTTTATAAAATAATTTCTTATTTATGTAAATATTTATTTCCCATTTTTTAATTTTCGAAATCAATTTTTATAAAGTTTGCTAAACAATATCAATAATGCAGGTAGTTAAATTCAATAAAAAAATATTTATTATTTTATCATTTATTTGAAAATTAAATTATCTTTGTTCGTAATTTAACGAATAGCTATGATAAAAACAAACATTATCACAAAAGAACAACAAAAGGCTGCCCGTTACGCCAAAGCAATGGGACATCCTACTCGAATGTATATACTTAACTTATTGTCAAAAAAATCGTGTTGCTACAGTGGCGATTTATCCGAAGACCTTCATATAGCCAAATCTACTCTGTCACAGCATTTGAAAGAACTAAAAGCTGCCGGGTTGATTCAAGGTGAAATTGAAGCTCCTAAAATTAAATATTGCTTGAATAGAGAGAATTGGAATGAAGCAAAAAAATTATTTAAAAATTTTTTGGATATATAAAATTTTTTATATTTTTATTCGTTGTTTTGCGAACTACGAATTAAAACATTTAAATTATGGAAATAAAAATTCTTGGAACCGGCTGTCCAAAGTGTAAAACACTCGAAAAACTTACAAGAAAAGTTGTTGCCGAATTAGACATTAATGCCAATATCACAAAAGTTGAAGATATAATGCAAATTATGAATTACGGTGTAGTTTCAACACCCGCACTCGTAATTGATGAAAAAGTAGTAATAAAAGGACGAGTTCCGTCTGCAAATGAAATTAAAAAATTATTAATCAATTAAATTTTATTAGAAATGAAAAAAAAAATGAATTCTTTATTAGTGTTATTATTTGCATTTAATGCAATTGCTTGTAATAATACTCAAAGCAATAATACTCATACTTCTGATAGTACAATAAAAAAAAAAGTTGAAGTCTATTATTTTCACGGAACACGAAGATGTGCTACTTGTATAGCCGTAGGAAGTGTTTCACAAGAACTGGTTGAAATTAAATACAAAGATAATCCGAATGTAGAATTTATTGAAATCAATATTAATGAACCCGATAATGAAGAATTAGCAGAAAAATTTCAGGTTTCAGGTTCAGGATTGTATGTTTATAATGGCAAAGATATTGAAAATATTACTGCTTATGCTTTTCAACATGCCAGAGCAAATCCCGATAAATTAAAAAAGAAGTTGATTGAGTTAATAAATAAAAATTTATAAATAGATGGAATTTCTTCAAAATTGGCTCGGCAGCACTACACAATTACCATTCTTAACAGCATTTATATTAGGACTGATGACTGCAATCAGTCCATGTCCGCTGGCAACAAACATAACAGCAATTGCATTTATTGGGAAAGACATAAATAATAAACGTAAAGTATTTTTCAATGGTTTGATTTATACACTAGGACGAGCTATAACTTATACCGGATTAGGACTGATATTTTATTTTGGTGCAAGTCAATTTAAAATTTCCCGATTTGTTCAACAATGGGGAGAAAAACTTTTAGGTCCGATATTAATATTAATCGGCTTATTTATGCTTGATTTTATAAAAATTAAATTTCCGGGATTTGGTAAACTCACTGAAAAAATGGAGAAAAAAAGTCAATCCGGCTTTTGGGGTGTATTGTTGCTTGGGATTGTCTTTGCTCTTGCTTTTTGCCCTTATAGCGGAGTAATATATTTTGGCATGTTAATACCAATAACAATTACAAGTGCGTCTGGACTTTATTTACCATTAATCTTTGCTTTGGGAACAGGTTTACCTGTGATTATTTTTGCATGGTTTATTGCTTATACCGTTGGTGGTATTGGTGGAGTTTATAATAAAGTCAAAATATTTGAAATATGGTTCCGCAGGGTTGTTTCCGTAATTTTTATCATTGCAGGATTATATTATTCAATAATTTATTTTCTATAAAAAATTTTAACTTTTTAGTTCGTAATTTCACGAACTGGCTTTTTTTAGAAACAATAAACAAATTTAAAATTTTATAATTATGAAATTTCTATCAGAAAATTTTCCTGAATTTACTGAAATGTTTGACAACATTGATAAAATGTATG
Organism: Bacteroidales bacterium; assembly: GCA_021158345.1. Classification (GTDB taxonomy): domain Bacteria; phylum Bacteroidota; class Bacteroidia; order Bacteroidales; family AUK083; genus AUK083. The sequence continues at coordinate 23,606 of JAGGUV010000031.1, read as the reverse complement.
AAGACAAACGAATGATTGATGAAAAAACTTATCAATTTATTTGTCTTGCGCTCGCAATAAAAGGAAGGTCAGCCCCTTGTGTAAAAAAGCATTTTTCGGGTGCAATTCAAGCAGGTGCTACACCAAAAGAAATATCATACATAATTGCACTAACTATCAGAGAAAGTGCAGGTAATGATGATTGCTGGGTGCATGATATATTAGGAGATACCCGAGAACTTCTAAAACCAAATGTAAAATGTTGCGAAAAATAAACATATTAAATTGAATATAAAATGGAATTAAAAAAAGAACTTAAAATTTTTGCATGGCTCTTGGGTTTTTTCTTATTTGCCTATTTCATGCCAATCGGCACAGAAAGGTTTAACAATTCACTGTTACAAGCATTTGAACTTACAAAATGGTATGCCCGGGAACATGTATTACTTTGTCTTGTACCTGCATTTTTTATTGCCGGAGTAATTGCTGTTTTTGTAAGTCAGGGAGCAGTAATAAAGTATTTCGGAGCGAATGCAAAAAAGTGGAAAGCATATTTAATAGCCTCATTGTCAGGAACAATACTAGCAGTTTGCAGTTGCACAATTTTACCTTTGTTTTCGAGCATCCGCAAACGAGGAGCAGGATTAGGTCCGGCAATAACATTTTTATACTCAGGTCCGGCAATCAATATTTTGGCAATTATTCTCACAGCACGCATTTTAGGATTTCAACTTGGTATAGCCCGTATTATTGGTGCAGTTATTTTTAGCATTGTAATAGGAATAATAATGTCTTTAATATATAGCAAAGAAGAAAAACAACGTGCCGAAAAAATGGATTTTCCTGATGTTAAAGAAGAACGTCAGTTGTGGCAAACTTCATATCATTTTTTTGTTTTGGTTTTAATTCTTGTATTTGCAAATTGGGGAAAACCTGACACAAACGAAGGTTTTATGTTTTGGCTTTATGCCAATAAATGGCATATTACAGCATTTTTCGGATTAATGTTTATTTATTCCTTGATAAAAATCCTGAAAATGAAACCTTTATATGTTATACTTGCGGCAATTCCTGTAATAGCAACAGCCTTTATTTTCCCGGCACAGCCTTTAATTCCATTTGTAATTGCAGTTGTCGGATTAACAATTCTTACAATGATAACACCCGGCGAACCACAAGATTGGTTAAGAGAAAGCTGGGGATTTACAAAACAAATAATGCCTTTGCTTGCTGCCGGAGTTTTAATAGCAGGATTATTACTTGGAACAGCAAATGGTGATGGGATTATTCCTAGTGAATGGGTTTCATCTCTCGTAGGTGGAAATTCAGTTTTTTCAAACTTCTTTGCTTCAATTTTTGGAGCATTTATGTATTTCGCTACTCTTACAGAAATACCAATAATTCAAGGCTTGCTTAATAATGGTATGGGACAAGGTCCTGCACTCGCATTGCTTTTGGCGGGTCCCGCTTTATCATTACCTAATATGCTGGTTATTCGTAGTGTAATCGGAACTCAAAAAACTATTGTTTATGTAATTTTAGTCTCTATAATGGCAACAATCTCAGGGTTAATTTTTGGAAGTATTTAAAAATTTATATCTTTGTTTTCTATCTAAAATCTCATTTTATGAATGCTTTATTATTTTCAGGTATAATTATCTTTACAGGATTTTTATTCGGAGAACTTGCCGAATTAATAAAATTACCTAAGGTTACAGGATATATAATAGCCGGAATTGTATTAAATCCTCAATTATTCGGGATTATACCTAATAATTTGTTACAACATACTCAAGTTATAACAAATTTTTCATTGGCATTTATTACTTTTTCAGTAGGAGGTAATTTGCTGTGGACAAAGGTTAAGGCAATGGGAAAAACTGTTTTATGGATAACAATCTTTGAATCGGAATTAGCATTCATTATAACTTTCATTGGATTTGTCATTTATTTTACTTTTTTCGATAATGCAGGCATGGTTCTCACATCAGGATTAATTATTGCTATGAGTGTTCTTTTGGGGTCATTAGCTTCACCAACAGATCCTTCGGCAACACTCGCCGTAAAACATGAATATAAAGCAAAAGGTGTGGTTTCTGACACAATAATGGAGATATCTGCTTTTGATGATATATTTGGTATTATTAATTTTACTATTGCTATTGCCATCGCAAAATTTTATACTTCTACAACCGAAATTGATTTATCTTCTCCATTTATAAATACATCTATTGAGATTCTGGGAGGAATAGGAATTGGAGTCGCTGTTGGTTATCTTTTTTCTTACACAGTTAATTTTTTTAAAAAAGAGACTGATGGTGCATTAATAGTAATGATATTCTCCTTTTTAGCACTTTGTTTTGGAATAGCAAAATGGTTAGGAGTCGATGAACTATTAGCTACAATGGCCATGGGTGTTGTAGTTGTAAATGTGAGTAATGCAAGAGAAAAGATATTTTCAATAATAGAAAAATATACCGAAGAGTTAGTGTTTGTTGCTTTTTTTACAATTAGTGGAATGCATCTAAATTTTACGGTTTTAAGTTCATCTTATTTAATAATTATTGCTTTTGTAATTTTCAGAATAATTGGAAAAACAACAGGAACGACATTAGGAGCTATTATCTCAAAGGCAGATCCTAAAGTGAAAAAATTTGCTGCTTTTGGATTATTTCCTCAAGGTGGTATTGTGATAGGTTTAGTATTAGTAGTTCAATCGATAGATGGGCTTAAACCTATTGCAGATGTTTTAACTGCTGTAATAATAGGAGCAACAGTTATTCACGAACTATTTGGTCCTATATTGGCAAAATTTGCATTGAAAAAAGCTAAAGAAATATAAAATTTATGCATACACAGTTTTTTTATATGTTTTTTTTGTTGTTGAAAATAAAAAAAAATCATATTCATTTCATCTGTTAAATCAGCAAATTACTTTTATTCTAACCTTAATATAAAAATCTCTGACATTTAAATTTTTTTAAAAAACTTGTCACAATTTTTAAAAAAAATATCTTTGCAAGCGAATACTTACTAATGACTTTATAATACGTTAAAATACAAAATACGACAATAACAAATAAAACAGCAATAAACGTCGAATGTAATTTTATATAAATAAAAGAATTAAATTTTTAGAATTATGAAAAGAATATTTCATCTTTTTATTGCACAGTGTTTAATACTGATATTCATATCACAATCTACATTTTCACAGGACACAAAACAATTTATGACTTTTAACGGGTACACACAGCTTAGGTTTACAGAGAATTTTAATGATATAAATTCATTCTCGTTAAGGAGGCTAAAATTTTGGGTAAAATCTTCTCCTGATTTTTCAAAACATTGGGCTTATAAAATTAAAACAACATTATCGAGCAATAAGGATGAAAAGTTTGTTTTACAGGATGTAAAAATCATATATAAAACAGGAAATTTCAAAATAAATATAGGGCAAATTGTACCTGAGTTCAGCTTGCAACGTTTTCAACCGGATTATAGAATTCCGCTTACCGAGCGCGCTCCTGTTGTTAATGCATTAATTCCAAATGGAAGTTTAGGAGACTGGGATATTGGTGTTGAAACTTATTATAACTCAAAAAATAAAATGTTAGAAACATGGGCAGGTGTATTCAATGGCTACGGTATTAAAGAGTACAAATTTAAAAATTCAGGTTTGTTGCTTACACATAAAACTGCAATACATTTTTTCAATAATCATTTTCAAACAGGTTACTCGATAATGTATCGTAAAGCCGACAATTTAGAAATCAGTAAATTGCTACCTGCCTCAATAATATATTCTGGTGATGATTTCAGATATAATTTATTTGCTCAATATCAAACTAAAAAAATAAATGTTCAGGCTGAATATTTTTATGCAAAGCTGGAAAATTATAAAGCAAAAGGGTATTATGTACTTTCGTCAATAAATTTCAATAAATCTCAAGCTGTTGTTTCTTATAATAAATATGAAGATACCATTGATACTACCTGCGATGACCCTATAATTCATCTCGGATACAATTATCTGATTAATAAAAATAAGCTTAAAATGATGTTAGATAACAGTTTTCAGTTAAGTGATGGAAATGTTAAAAACTATAGTGTAAGTATTCAACTTCAAATCTTTTTTTAATAAAAATTATGTCAAATACATTTTTTACAATATTCAAATAGTTTTTGCATATAGATGCAGATAAAATTTAATATCATAAAACCATAAAAAAATTTAGAACAAATAAAGTCTCAAATGTAATTAAAGATAATCTTATTTAAGAACATCAAGGTTTAAAAGACAGTAAAAATTTTTAGAAGATAAAGAATATTCCATTAGCAAAGAATACAATAAGAATGTATTAAAAATCAAAAAAGTATTACAATCAGTTATATTTTCAAAACATTAAATTTATTCATCTACAAATTCTAAATTAAGTGCTTTAAAAATTTTTTTCATCAGAAGACTTTTATTGATAGGCTTAGAAATATAATCATCACAGCCTGAAAGCATAATTTTTTCTTTGTCACCTTTAAGAGCATAAGCAGTTTGAGCAATAATTGGCAAATCAGGTTTATTTTTTTTAATTAACTCTGTAGCTTCCATGCCCCCCATAAAAGGCATTTTAATATCCATTAAAACTAAATCAATATTATTGTTTTTACAAATATCAACAGCCTCCTGGCCATCATTAGCATATAATAAATTAAAATTATACGGCTTCAGATAAGCCTCAAGTAAGGCAGTGCTATCATAAACATCTTCAACAATGAGAATCGTTTTATTTATTTTTTCCATAGTATTGTTTAATTAAATTATATTATCTTATACATTCTTTAAATTACAGGGTAAAGAGAAATAAAAAACAGAACCTTTCCCTATTTCTGAATTAAGCCACATTTTTCCTCCTAATAATCTTACAATTTGCTTAGAAATTGACAAGCCCAATCCAATACCTTCATATTTCCGGGTATAAGAATCATCGATTTGACGAAAACGTTCAAAAATAATTTTCTGTTTATCCTTAGTTATTCCAATACCTGTATCTTTTACAAAAAATATAATATTATTTTTATCTGACAATTTATATCCATATTCAATAAAACCCTTATCAGTGAATTTAACAGCATTTTTTAAAAGATTAATAAATATCTGTTTAAATCTTTTTTTATCAGTATAAATTTCTAAAATATTTGATTTTTTATCAGGTTTAAAAATTAATTTTAAATTTTCCTTATTATTTTTTTTAATTTCCTTTCTCAGTAAATTATCAATAACAGCAAATTTTTCTTTAAGAGAAAATTTTTCTTTTTCTACTTTCATATCCCCTGATTCAATGATTGAAATATCAAACATATCTTCAATAATTTCAAGTAGATGTTCGCCATTTCTTAAAATTATGTCAGCAAAAGCAGAAACATTTTTATATTCACTTTTAATTAAATCAGAAAAGCCGATAATAGAATTCAAAGGGGTACGTAATTCGTGCGACATAGTTGCGAGAAAAGCTGTTTTCAGCCTGTCTGATTTCTGTGCATTTTCCAAAGCAATTTTTAAATCCCTTATACTTTTTTCTCTTTCAAGTAATATTCCTATATGCTCTGAAACAAATTCTAAAATATTCAAATCTTCCTTTTTATAAGCATTTGCATCTTTATAACTTTGTACTGCGATAACTCCTGTAACTTTTCCTTTAGCAATTAAAGGCACACCAAGCCAAACTTTTGAATCAGCACCAAAAGTATCTACTTTACCATCCTCAACTAATTTATCAATAACATCCCTCGTTGCCAAAAGTGATTTTTTCGTTTTAATAACATAATTTGTTAAAGTTTTGCCAGCAGGAAATCTATCATAATTATCTTTCTCATCAGTAAAATAAGGCAAAGTAATAGTGTCTGTTTTTTCATCGTAAAATGCAATATAAAAATTGGTGGTATCTATAATGGTATTAAGTTGATTTTTAATATTTAAAATTAATTTATCAATATCTTTATTATCAGAAAAAATAATTAAATTAGAAATTTTATACAAAACAGATTGAATTTCTTCTTTACGCCTTTTTTCAGTAATGTCAATACCAACGCAAAGGAATTTCGTATCTTCAATATCTTTAGAAGCAATTATGGTATTTCTCCAATTTATCAATTTTTTTTCACCATTTTTACAAATAATATTATTTTCATTTGAAAAAAAATCTTCTTTGTTAAGTAAATTGTCTTTAAATATTTTTTTTATATCAGGTTGTAATTTTTCTTGAATAAAAATAGAAAACCAATTTTTATTCAAAATATCATTAATTTTATATCCTGAAATTGTTTCTAAAAATTTATTAGCAGAAAGAATATTTCCATTAACATCAAGAGTAATAATAATAGCACCTGCAGTTTGAAGTAATTTTGAAGAAAATCTTTCTTGTTTTATTAAATCCTGTTCATAAGCCTCTCTTTTTCTTTTTTCATCAGCTTCTTTTAAAGCTCTTTTAACCACAGGGCCAAGCCGCGAGAGTTTATTTTTCATCACATAATCTGTAGCACCTGCTTTCATACAATCTACAGCAATATCTTCACCTATAGTACCTGAAGAAATAATAAAAGGCACATCAGGCAACAATTTCTGCCTGTATTTTAAAGCTTGTGTTCCATCAAAAGAAGGAAGTTTAATGTCTGAAATAATTAAGTCTACTTTATTATTAAGAGATGCAAGAAATTCTTTTTCTGTTTCTACAATTTTATATGAAAAATTAAGTCCTGTTTTTTTCAACTCCACTAAAACCAATTCTGCATCATCAACAGAATCTTCAAGAATTAAAATATTTAATTTTTTTTTCTTCATAATTAATTATTTAACAGGAGGATTATTTAATAACAGCCAATACAATCCTATTTCTTTAACCACATCAATAAACATTTTAAAATCAACAGGTTTACGAATATAACTATTTGCTCCATAATTATAACTTTCCACAAGGTCTTTTTCTTCATTTGAAGATGTTAAAATTATCACAGGAATAGTTTTTGTAATATCATTGGTTTTAATTTGTCTAAGCACTTCAATGCCATTAACTTTAGGCAAACTAATATCAAGTAAAATTAAATCGGGCTTTAATTTTTTATTATTAGCTCTCTCAAAAATAATTTCTAATGCTTCTTCCCCATCATTTGCCACAATAATATCATTAGTAAAATTATATTTTCTGAAAGCCCTCAAGGTGAGTTCAACATCATCGGGATTATCTTCTACTAAAAGTATAATTGAATTTTTTCTGAATAAATTATTAACATCCATAATAATAAAATTAAAAATAAGGTATAAAAATAATATTTTTTCTTAATCATTCAAAGTAAAATAAAAAATAGTTTTTTTATTTAAAATTGATTCAGCCCATATTTGCCCATTATGTTTAGTAATAATACGTTTAACAATAGAAAGGCCAATGCCTGTGCCTTTAAAATCTTTGACAGAATGCAGTCTTTGAAAAGGAGCAAATAATTTATCGGCATATTTCATATCAAAACCTACACCATTATCTTTTACAAAAAATACAGTTTTATTGTCTTTCATCATACAACCAATTTCAATTTTAGATTTTTTACGATTTTTTGTAAATTTTACAGAATTTGATATAAGATTTTCTAATAATATTCTTATTAAGTCAGGGTCAGCATAAACATCAGGACAGTCAGACAAAACAAAGTCAATTTTTCTATTTTTAAATTCATCTTCCATAGAATTAAAAACCTCAAAAGCAATAGTTTTGATATTAATATCTTTTGGTTTTATTTCGCGTCTGCCGACACGAGAAAGCATAAGCATATCGTCAATTAATTTCGACATTCTATTAATATTAAATTTAATTCTGTCGAAATAATGTTTACCCTCATCACCTAAAATTTTAGCATAATCTTCCTGAATAATATCTGAGAATCCTTCAATAGCCCGCAAAGGAGCTCTTAGGTCGTGCGAGACAGAATAAGCAAATGACTCCAAATCCTGATTTGAAGATATCAGTTTTTTGTTTAGTTTTTCCAATTCCCTCCTTGAAGCATTAACATCTTCGACCAAATAAGTAAGTGATAATTGTGATTTCTCAAGAGCTTTTGTTTTGTCATTCAAGTCTTTGGTACGCTGTTCAACAATTTTCTCTAAATTATTTTTATAATCTCTAAGTTCATTTTCGGCTTTTATCTGTTCTGAAATATCCCACGAAATTCCACCAAGCAAAGGAGATTCTCCTTCAAGAGCAATAGGAAATTTTAAAGTATGATAATAATGCTCTTCACCTTTTTTATCAAGCACTTTTTCTATTCTGCTAATATGCCCTTCCTGAAAAACTTTTTTATCGTCTTCTAACATAATTTCAGATGTTTTAGAGCCAAAAATTTCAACAGCATTTTTACCCATCCAATTATCAGGCATAAAATAATCTTTCATTTGTTTATTAACATATATAGTTTTTAACTCAGAATCTTTAATATAAACAGAAGCAGGAATATTATCCATAAACAAAGAGAAATTTAACTCGCTTTTTTTCAGAGCTTTTTCAGTCTTTTTCTGTTCAGTGATATCTGTAGAAATACCAAGGACATAAATCATTTTTTTGTTATTGTCAAAAATAGGATAAACAGTAAAAAGGGCTTGAAATCTCTCACCTGATTTTCTTACTAATGTCATTTCGGAAGAAAAAGATTTTTCCTCGTCTAAATTATTAATTATATCCGGAAACTTTTCAACATCTTCATTAAGATAAAATATTGAAACAGGTTTGCCAAGGACCTCTTCTTTTTTATATCCGAAAATATTCTCTGCCCCTGAACTAAATTCAATAATTTTAGAATCTTTTCCTGAGACATCAGTTAAAACAAAAGCAACATTATGAGCAGCTTTTAGTATTGCTTTAAATCTCTGCTCGCTTTCAACAACAGCATCTTGTGCCTGTTTCATTGCAGTAATGTCTATCAATGAAGCTACAGATTGTTTTAAATTTTTAAATGTTGTTATCTGAATATAAACATTTTTATTATTTTTATTTCTATCTATAAAATTAAACTCATATTCTTCGGGAACTGATTTGCCAATCGTCCTTCTATCAGAATGATACTTTTTCATTCTTTCAAGGTCTTCGACACAGACAAATTCTGTCCATTTTTTCTTGCCCTCTATTTCCTGCTTTGAAAAGCCGCTTATTTTTTCAAAGCCTTTATTACACATCAAAATAGTTCTGTCTTCTCCTAATATTACAGTTGCAGCGCCTGTATTCTCAAAAATTCTATAATAATTATCTTTTTCTTCTTTTAATTTTACTTCTGCCAGCTTATATTTATCAATAGTGTACTTAAGTTCATTTTTCATTATGTCAAAAGAATTTGCCAATATGCCAATTTCGTCATTTGTTTTGACATTAATAATTTGATCGAAATTACCTTTAGATATTTCTACAGAAGCATTGGTAAGTTTTTCAATAGGATTTGTTACGGTTCTTTTAAAAACAAATAATACAAAAAAGATTATTAACAAAATCAATAAATCAAAAAAAATCAATATATTCCTCAACCTTGTAACTTCATAAAAAGCTTTTTTATAATTATAAGAGGCAATAAGATATACGTCTAATTTGTCAATATATTCAGAACAGGCAATTGTTCTATTATTATCAATGTTAACAGCAGCATCAATAAATATTTCTTTTTTATATAAACATTGTTTCTCAACAGCACCTAATTCGTTATATGAAAAATAACCATACGACAATTCACCTGTAATATCATTATTTGTTGCTAAAAAATAATTTTCATCATCAATCTTTTTCATAAACTCTATATTCCCATAAGACTGTGGAGAATACATAGTTGAAAGAAAATGTAATATTTTTTTATTACTCTCAACAATTAAAATTACGCCTATAATCCTGTCATTTAAAATAAGAGGAGCAGAAGAAATAAATTGCAGGCTTTTAGTTTTATTCACAAAAAAAATTTTATTTGTTTTTCCCTTTTTACCGAGAATAAAATATTCTTCATTTTTATAATTATAATTCACCAAATTAGTATCGGTACTGGCAATAACACTGCCATTTAAATTTAACACACTTATACTTTTAAAATCTTTAACCGCCTCCTGTGCGTCCTTAATAATTTTATTTATTTTATTTTTATTCTCATTAATATTTTGTTTTCTGTTAAGCTCGTCAAGGCTATTTCGCAACTGGGTTCTGCTTGCTATTAATGCTATTTTTTGGTGGTTTCCCTCAATAATATTTTTGAATAATTGCTTGTTAAATTGAGAATAGGAATATAATTGTCTTTTAACATCATGTCTTATAGTTTCTCTAAATAAAAAATATGAAATAATGCTTATAGAAGATACTATTAAAAACACTATTATAAAAACAAATAAAAGTTTAGTTCTTAGTTTCATACAATTTTATTTTATTAATTTCGATAAATTATTATCGGATATTATTTAAATAAATATTCTTTTACTGTCATTCTTCTGGTATTTGATTTACTAAGTTTGGTATTAATATTTAATTTTACTAAATTAATAAAAATTCACCATATAAAAAATATTCTTAATAATTGTTGTATTGAATGAATGTCCCGATGGACATCGGGAGAATAAGTGATTGAATGATTGATTGTTGATTGTTAAATCCGGTAAAAAAATAAACTACCCCGCCGCAAGCAGCTGGGAATTAAACCCTGCAGATTTCGCATCATACTTCAAGTGATTAGAGCAATCCGTATAATCTGCGAAATCTGTGGATTAAAAGCAACCAAATTTTATATTTTCATAATATTAAAAAAATAATAACTTTGTAAATTAAAAAATTATAAAGTATAATGAGCAGAATAAAATACGTCATATTAATAATATTTTTTTTATCTGTAAATCATATATATGCAGACAACAATAAAATTGACAGTTTAGAAAAAGAGTTAAAAAAGGCAAATACAAATGAAAAAATAAAAATATTAAATTTAATATCTATCGAATTTCAAGAAGATTCGCCTGATAAAGCAATTAAGTACGCACAAGAAGCATTAAATATTGCCATAGAAAAAAAAGACACCTCTAAAATTGCAAATTCATTATTAAATATTGGCATAGGATATTATTATAAAAAAAATTATAATTTATCAAAAAACAACTTATTAAAATCATTAGAACTTTTTGAATCTCAAAATGAAATAAATACGGGGTTCATAAAAAACAATCTTTATTTAGGTAGAATAAATAAGAAAACCGATAATTATGAAAAGGCTTTAGCTTATTTCAAGAAAAGTTTAGAGTTATCAAAAAAAATTAATAATGAAAAATATACTATAAGATCATTAAACATTATAGGAATTATCAATGAAGACCTTAGCAATTACAAAGAAGCATTTAATTATTTTAAACAAGCATACGATAAATCAAAAAAAATAAATAATAAAAATTTAATATCAGTGTCAGCCAATAGCCTTGGCAGGATTTATGACGCATGGACAAATTACGAAAAAGCTTTAAAATATTATTTTGAATCATTAAAAATAGAAGAAGAATTAGGTTCAAAAGAAGGTATTTCAGCTGCACTAAATAATATTGGAATTATTTACGATGATTGGAAAGATTATGATAAAGCCCTTGAATATTATAATAAATCCTTAAAACTCAATATAGAAGAAAACGACAAAAGCGGAATTGCAACTTCATATAATAATATTGCTGTTGTCTATTATCATTTAAATGATACTGCAAAAGAACTTGAATATTTTAAAAAAGCCTTAAAACTCGAAACCGAATTAAATGATACTTATGGCATTGCTTTATCTTTATCAAATCTTGGTGAATGCTATTATGACAAAAAACAATACAAAAAATCAATCAATTATTATAACAGAGCCTTAAAATTATGTGAAAAGCTATCACGCAAAGAAGGGATATCCAACGTATATAACCAATTGGCAAACAGTTATTTTGCATTAAATCAACACAATTTGGCTTTTAAATACTATACAAAAAGTTTAAAAATTGCTAAAGCAATAAATGATATTGAAATGATAAAAGTAAATTATGAAAATCTTTCAAATTCATATTTTAAAATTAAAAAGTATAAAGAAGCTTACCAATATTTGAAATTGTATCATCAAATAAAAGATTCTATTTTTAATACTCAAACTCAAAAACAATTTGCAGGAAAACAAGCAGAATTTGAAATTGAAAAAAAAGACAAAAAAATTGAAATTCTTAAAAAGGAAAAAATATTAAATAATATAACCATAAAAAACAAAAAAGCCCAGATAAAAACACAAAAAATCATTTTATCAATTTCCTTTTTATCAATTATAGCTATAATAGTGTTCATTATGGTTTTATTAAAAGAAAAAAAGAAAAGAGAAAAAATCTATAAATTGTTACAAAAGCAAAACATTGAACTAATAAAGGCTAAAGAACATGCCGAAGAATCAGACAAACTAAAATCAGCTTTTCTTGCAAATATGTCGCATGAAATACGTACACCTATGAATGCAATTATTGGCTTCTCGGAATTGCTTTTAGATGAAGAAATTGAAAATGAAGAAAAAAAAGAATATTCTTCTGTTATCAAAACAAACTGCACTTCTCTGCTAAATTTAATAGATGACATTCTTGATTTATCAAAAATTGAAGCTAATCAATTAAAAATAAATTACTCAAAATTCAATATAAATCCTTTGCTTAACGAATTGCACCAAACATATAATAATAAAAGAATTATCAATGGTAAAACAGAGCTTGAAATCAGATTGAATTGTCCTGATAAAGATATGGAAATCACCTCTGATAATGCAAGACTAAGACAGGTGTTAATTAATTTATTAGATAATGCTTTAAAATTCACACAAAAAGGCCTTATAGAATTTGGCTATTCAGTAATATCAGAAAATTCAAAAGATTTCTATAAATTTTATGTAAAAGATACAGGCATAGGCATTGCAAAAGAAAAAACCTTGTTAATTTTCGATAGATTCAGACAAGTTGACGGTTCACACACACGTAAATATGGAGGTACAGGTTTAGGTCTTGCATTATCGAAAAAAATTATTGAACTCTTACATGGTAAAATTTGGGTTGAATCCGAAGAAGGTAAAGGCTCTGTTTTTTATTTTACTTTGCCTGTTAACAAAAAGACGATTTAACCATTATTTTATCTCAATAAAGATATCAGGAAAAAATATCTTTCAACCTATCGCATAAATGAATAATAATAAAAATTTTCAATCTGTAAATGTTATTATCGTTTCAATTTCTCATTTTGTCCACGATATTTTTTCTTCGTTTTTAGCTCCATTACTACCTTTATTAATCGAAAAATTAAGTATTAATTATTCACTTGCAAGCTTTTTAACAGTAATACAAAGACTGCCATCATTACTAAATCCTTTTATCGGCATTCTTTCAGACAGGATAAGACTGAGATATCTGGTAATAATTTCACCTGCTATTACAACAGTAGTAATGAGTTTATTAGGCTTAGCACCCAATTACACAGTTCTGGCAATATTACTTTTTGTGATGGGAATAAGTTCATCATTATTTCATGTGCCTGCACCTGTAATGATAAAAAAAATCTCGGGTGACAGAATAGGCAAAGGTATGAGCTTTTATATGCTCGGTGGTGAATTGGCAAGAACAACAGGACCTATGATAATTGTAGGAGCAGTCTCATTGTGGGGTCTTGAAGGCACATACAGGCTCATGCCTTTTGGGATTTTTGCATCTTTAATACTTTATTATAAGCTTAAAAAAATCAATATCTCTGATGAAATATCAAAAAAAAATCAGGCTTTTAATTCAAAAAAAGTATTAAAAAAATATTTGCCTCTGTTTATTGTTCTATCAGGATTTTTATTTTTCAGAGCCTTTATGCGCTCTGCATTAACAGTTTTTTTGCCTACTTATTTTAAAGATGTTCAAGGACAAAATTATGTTTACGGCGGTCTCGTCTTTGCTGCTTATCAGCTTGCAGGTGTTATAGGAGCTTATTTCTCAGGACCTATTTCCGACAAAATAGGAAGAAAAAAAACATTGTTAATCATTTCTTGTGTATCACCTGTGTTAATGGTTTCTTTTTGTTTTTTCAAATCTTTTACAATACCTATTTTAATGCTGTTGGGAATTTTCACTATAGCTCAAACACCGATTTTACTCGCTATTGTAAACAATATCAATACAAAATGGCCATCTTTTATCAATAGCATTTATATGACTATCAATTTTTTGATTAGTGCTCTTGGTGCTTTAATTGTAGGTGTTTCAGGTGATTATTTCGGACTGAAAAACACATTTTATTTTACTGCTGCTGTTTCAATAATTTCAATACCTTTTGCTATAAAATTATTTAAACAAAAATACAATTGATGAATATTTTTTTATTCTTCTAAAGCCTTATCAAACTCTTCCTCAAATCGTTTATTCAGATAATCGCAACCATAATCAAACATATGATTATTATTATCTACAAAAGTATAGTTAAATTTAAATATATTCAAATTTTTACTTTCCTGTAGGAGTTTAGAAATTTCAATAAAGACATCATTAATATCTTCTTCAGTTGAAACACCTAATTTTTTCATTATCTCAATAATCTGAGAATAGGAATTCACTTGAAGCTTTTCGTTAATATGCTGATTAAAAGTTTGAATTTTCCTCTGAGCATTAGTAAAGCTACCTGTTTCTTCAGCTGAGAATGAAGCAGGTAAAATCAAATTGCAAGCAGCAGCAGTTTCAGTTAAAAAGCTATCCTGAACAACTTTAAAATCCATACAGGAAATCAGGTTTTTAATTTTTTCTTTATCAACAGCACATCCTATAGGATCTTCACCAAAAATAAAAATATTCTTGATTTTTCCATCAGCCATCAGGTCAAATAAATCATCATTAATATTTTCAGGTAAATCATCAATATTCCAGAGTTTACTAAGCTTCTGAATATAATTTTTGTCAATCATTTTCTGGCCACCAATTCCTCTTGAAGAAAATATTCCCATATCAAATAAACCTTGCGAATTGTTCTTTTCTTTTAAAGAAATCAATCCGTTGGCAGTTTTACCTAATTTGCCTGTTATCATTGCGAGGTTAAAAATTTCAAGACAAGTATTGGCAGAGTTTTCTTTTTCTGAAAATACTATAATTGCATTAATTTGCCTATTATAATCTTCTGCAAATTTTTTGATAGTATCATTGTCAACATTTGATTTTTTGATAAGCTCTTCATAGTTCTCAGCTAATACTTTATTTTTATATTCTTCAAAACCCTCACAATTATCATCTATAAATAATTTATTTTCCAGATTATTTGATAAAATATAATAAATTACAGCTTTAACAAAATGATAGTATGATTTCACTAAGATTGTATTATTTACTTTATGTTTCATACTGCTGTTATTATGAACAGTAATCAATTCAACAGGAGTTTGATTAATTACGTGAGTATTGTTAATCATAAACCCGACAACAGCATTATCATTATTAATTTCAGAACCGATTAAATAAATTTTAGAAGCTTCTTTTAAATCTTTAAAATCAGCATTAGCAAAAGAATTATTAGCATAACCATCGCCTCTGTCAAGATAATGAAAACTACCTACATTGTTTGTTTTAACACCGGCTCTTGCCAATTTTTGAATGAGATACATTTTTTCATTCGATAAACGAGCACCTGCAAAAAATATGTTCTCGTCAGGATTAACAGCTTTAATTTTTTCAGCTATAATTTCATAAGCTTTATCAAAACTTATTTCCTGAAATTTATTATCTACTTTTAATAAAGGTTTTAAAATACGCAAATTATCGTTTAAATATTTATATCCAAACTTAGCAAAACGACAAATATTTGAATCAGTATTTACCAATCCTTTATTACCTGTAACTCTGACTGTAAAATCACTTTTCTGTTCTATGTTTATTGAGCAGCCCACTGAGCAATAGTTACAAATAGTGGTGGTTTTATCGAGTTTAACGGGGAGGATTTTAAAAGGAACATTCTCAGTAATAGCACCGGTAGGACAAGCAGAGATACACAATCCACACGACTCGCAATTAGTATCTTGTAATTTGTTTCCCATACTTGGAGCAACATAAGTTTTAAAACCTCTGTTTATCAAACCTAAAGCATTAGCGCCCACAACTTCGTTACAAATTCTGATACATCTGGCACAAAGAATACATTTATTATTATCAATTTCAATAAAAGGATGTCTGAAATCTACCTGAAACTCATTATAATCGCCTTCATATTTTGTTTGGTCAACATTATATTCTGTTGCATACTTTCTTAAATTGCAAGTTTCATATTCGGAGCAGCCACATTCCACACAACGTTTAGTTTCATGAATTGCTTGTTCTTCGGAATAACCAAGTTCTACTTCTTTGAAATTAATTCTGTCTGAGGCAGGAAGAGTTGGCATTTCCTCTCTGTCTTGATGTATAAATTTACCTTTAAAATCATCAGGAGTTAATTCTTTAAAATTATCTTTTTTGCTTAAGAATTCTTTTTTTAGAGGTTTAACATCTTCTCCCTTAAGAAATTGGTCACAACTAACAGAAGCTTTTTTAGCCTGAGCTATTGCTTCAATAATAGTAGCAGGTCCTGTAACGCCATCGCCGGCAGCAAATATTGATTCAACTCCTGTTTGCAAAGTTTCAGGATCTGCTTCAATATTTCCTCTTCTATTAATTTTTAACTCTCCTTTATCAGTATTCTTATTAATATCGTCAATAAAATCAACCTGTGTTCTTTGACCTATTGCTGCCAAAATATAATCAAGTTCCAGATTAAACTCAGAACCTTCGATAGGTATAGGTCTTCTTCTTCCCGAAGCATCAGGTTCACCTAATCTCATTTTTAAACATATTAATGACTTGAGTTTTCCTGATTCATCTTTAATAACTTCTTTAGGATTTGTCAAAAATAAATATTCAACACCTTCTAATTTTGATTCGTGGATTTCGATTTTATTAGCAGGCATTTCATTTTCGGTTCTACGATAAATTACATAAACTTTTTTTGCATTACACCTTATAGCAGTTCTACAGCAATCCATCGCCACATTTCCACCACCAACAACAGCAATGGTTTTATCTTTAAAATTATATCTCTGCCCTGTTATCTCCATATTTTTCAGAAATTCTATTCCTGAAAAGACATTTTCAGCATCATCATTCTTACAGCCTACCAATGTTCCTTTTTGAGAACCTATAGTCAGGATAACAGCATCATAATTTTTTTTCAGTTCTTTATAGCTTAAATTTTTACCAAATTTTTTATTAAAAAATATTTTAACACCCAAATCAGTAATATTATCAACTTCTTTTTGAAGTATATCATTAGGCAATCTATATTCAGGGATACCGTATCTTAGCCAACCACCTGCATGAGGTAGTGCTTCAAAAATATCCACCTGATGACCGTTAGTCTGCAAAAAATACGCTGCAGACAATCCACCCGGACCTGCACCTATAACAGCAATTTTTTTATTTGTAGAAGGTTTAATTTCAGGGACAAATTTATTTCCTGATAATAAATCAAAATCAGAAACAAAACGTTTAAGATAATCAATGCCAACACCATTATTTTCGTCAAGTAAATTTCTTCTGCATGCCAGTTCACAAGGTCTCACACATACTCTACCACAAATTGCAGGTAAAGGATTATTTTGTTTTATTAAAGCAACAGCTTCATCGTAAAGTCCTTTTTCTATCAGCGAAATATAACCTTGTATGTCGACACCTGCAGGACAAGCTTGAGTACAAGGAGCTTTACAGTCTGCATAATGATTGCTCAAAAGAAGTTCAAAAGCAGTCTTTCTTGATTTATGTACTCTTTCATTGTCAGTATTTATTCTCATACCTTCGCATATTGTTGTAGAGCAAGAAGGCTGTAATGTTCTCATACCTTCCACTTCCACAACACAAACAAAACAAGAAGTATAAGGTTTTAATCTTGGATCATTACATAAAGTTGGAATTCTTATACCGTTTCTTGTGGCAAGATTCAAAATTGTTTCTCCTTTTTCACCAATAACATTTTTGCCATTTAGAATTACATTTATTTTTTCTGACATTTTATCCCTTATTTTTTAATAAATACAAAATTATTATTCTACTGTTATAGCATCAAACTTACAATTATCATAGCAAGCGCCACATTTTATACACATATCTTGATGAATAAAATGAGGTTGTTTTATTTGTCCTTCAATAGCATTAACAGGGCATTTTTTAGCACAAACACCACAACCAACACATTTTTCAGGATTTATAGTGTATGTTAAAAGAGGTTTACAAACTTTTGCAGGACATTTTTTATCAATAATATGAGCTTCATATTCTTCTCTAAAATATTTTATTGTTGTTAGAACAGGATTGGGGGCAGTTTGACCTAATCCACATAATGAGCTGTCTTTAATTTTATATGCAAGGTCTTGTAATTTTTCAATATCTCCTTCTTCTCCTTTTCCTTCGGTTATTCTCGTAAGTATTTCAAGCATACGCTTAGTCCCGATACGGCAGAAAGTACATTTGCCACACGATTCTTTGCAGATAAAATCCATAAAAAATTTAGCTACATCAACCATACAAGTTGACTCATCCATTACCACCATTCCACCTGAGCCCATAATAGCTCCGGTTGCATTAACAGAGTCATAATCTATGACAGTGTCCAGGAGTTCTTCGGGCAAACAACCACCTGAAGGACCTCCTAACTGAACAGCTTTAAACTTTTTATTGTCTTTTATCCCGCCACCGATTTTAAAAATAACATCTCTTATTGTCATGCCCATAGGCACTTCAACAAGGCCTGAATGTTTTACCTTTCCTGCAAGAGCAAAAACTTTTGTGCCTTTACTTTTTTCCGTGCCTAATTTAGCAAACTCTTCAGCACCATTAAGAATAATCCAAGACACATTGGCAAAAGTTTCAACATTATTGATATTAGTAGGTTTTCCCCATAACCCTGATTCGGCAGGGAAAGGAGGACGTTTTCGGGGCATACCTCTTTTACCTTCTATTGAGGCTATCAAAGCTGTTTCTTCACCACAGACAAAAGCACCTGCTCCCTGTTTTATTGAGATATCAAAATCAAAGCCTTTAATACCAAAAATATTCTTACCGAGATAATTTTTTTTTCGTGCTTGTTCAATAGCAATATTCAGGCGTTTTATTGCCAAAGGATATTCGGCACGACAATAAATAATACCATGATTGGCTTGAATTGCATAGGCTCCAATCATCATACCTTCGAGGACAGAATGTGGGTCGCCTTCTAAAACAGACCTGTCCATAAAAGCCCCGGGGTCGCCTTCATCGGCATTACAAACAATATATTTTTCATCTGACTTATATCCATAAGCGAATTTCCATTTCAACCCTGTTGGGAAACCACCTCCTCCCCTTCCTCTTAAACCTGAATCAATCATTATATTAATAACATCTTCAGAGCTCATCTTTTCATCAGATACTTTTTTTATGGCTTTATAACCTTGTCGGGATTCATAATCCTCAATAGATTCAGGATTAATATATCCACAATTCCTTAATACTATTTTCTTCTGACCAAATAAAAATTCACGGTCTTCGTCTTTATTAAACTGTAATTTATTTTTTTCTGAACCAAGCTTATATGAAATGAGATAATCTTTAAGAGGCTTATTATTTTTCAGATGACCTTCGATAATATCTTTCGTAATATTTTCATCAATATTACCGTATAAATAATAACCTGTATCGTCGAAGACTTCAACTAAGGGCTCATTATAGCACATGCCTACACAACTGGTTGTAGAGAGTTCAACATTGAGATTATCTGTCTCAATTATTTTTTCTATTTTATCAAATACCTTATTGGCGCCAGCAGCAATACCACAACTGCCCAATCCTACAATAACCTTTGTTTTTGTCATCTTATATATAATTAAAAATTTTTAGTCTTATTTATTAAGTTCCTTTTTTTTAATATCCTTTAAAATTTTTTCAGCTTTTTTCCCTGTTAACTTACCAAAAGTTTCACCGTCAATCATCATAACAGGTGCTAAAGAGCAACATCCCAAACAAGCAACAGACTCAAGAGTAAATAATCTGTCCTTTGTGGTCTCTCCGTCTTTTATCTCAAGAAAATTCTCGAGAGCTTCAGTGATAGCATCAGAATTTTGAACATGACAAGCAGTACCATGGCATACTTTTATAATGTGCTTTCCTACAGGAGTTATTCTAAACTGAGAATAAAATGTTGCTACACCATACATTTCGCTTAAGCCCAAATTTGTTTCTTCGGATATTTTTCTGAGAGCCTGCTCCGGCAAATATCCATACAAATCTTGTACTTCCTGAAGCAATGGTATCATATTGCCTTTTTTATTTTTATGTTTTTCTATTATGGGTTCTAATAACTCAATATTTACACTGTCTTGTACTTCAATTTCTTCTTTTTGAAATATTCTTTCTATACGCATAATTATTTTTTTAAAAAATAAATTATTTTAAATCCTTTTGTTATTGGCTGACGTTGTAATGTTAATAATATAAAATCTGTTTTTATATTATTTGAGGTAAAAAAGATGATAGTTTTTAAGGATAAAATAGAGTCAAATAATTTTGTTCTTTGTCTGTTATAGTTTGATTTACGATAATTTTTAAAAAACTTATACAGAGCATAAAAATTGAATTTTAAAGTATTAAAATCAAACATATCAAAATTTTTATGACAAAAATAAAAATTATTTAATTCAATGCAAAAAAATTAAAAAACAAATTAATTTTTTTAAAAAAAAATCAATTTATTTTAAAAGACATAAATCACCTGCAACCAAAAAATATTTTAATTTTAAATTTAATATACTACAAAATTATATTTTCTTTAATTATTTTTTAAAAAAATTAAATGGTTTAATAATATTATCAGTAGTAAAAAACTGCATTATCACAAAATCATTAGTGTTTTTTATTAAAGCATATAACCTGTCTCTATCATAGATTATTTCATTATTATTAATATCATTAACATTTTCAGAATTATAAACATTTGCTTTATGAAACATTTTAACGACAGTTTGTTTACCGGATTTTTCAGTTAAAGTCAGAATATTCATAGGTATTGAAGAGGTAACAGAATCAATAAAACTTTTATCTGCATCATTTAATAAAGCTTCGAAATTAATATTTTGAAATGCATTAATATAATTAATAATTTTAACAGTATCATAATTTGTTATAGTATCATTTGTTATAAGATTTCTGATAGAAAAACTTTTAATATTATTTTCAAAGACAAAAGATTTTTCAGGAGTCTCGGGAAATTCCACTTTTATTGATTTAATATCAGCAGGAGAGAGCTTAAAAATATTATGGTTTCTCCAATCTTTTTCAATAGTGCTGTAACGTGTTGCGACATAACCTCTGAATCCCGGAATATGAACAACAAAAGGTTCTGTTGAATTATCCATTAACATATAAGTCCCTGTATTATCTTGTGTAGCTTCACCTACGTAGTATGTCTTAGTTAATTTTTCATGAGGAAAAAGTTTTAATTTATTAAACAAATTAATACGATAAACCCATTGATAAATTTCAACTTTAGTAGATTTTGCTGCGAGCAATTTCACTACAGTATTATGAGCAGCTTTAGCAACCGGTTCCCTTACTTCAATTTGAAGCATAGTTTTCAAAAGAGTTTTTACTGTTTTTTTTTCTGTTTTATATTTCCCGTTTAACTCCCAATCTCCTGATTCAAGTTTTTTTAAAGTTACGCATCTGTTCATTTTATCAGCGAGAAATATTTTTGTAATATTGGAAGTGTCTTCTACTGCAAAATTCCTTAACTCTTTTCTTATTGTGCTTTTTGATTTATTTAAAATTAATACTAAGGCAAAAATTAACAATACTATTGTTACTATTAATATATTTTTATTTTTTTTCATTTGCTTAAATTTCTACAGTTACCAAATTTTTTAGTCACAATTTACATAAATTTGTTTAAATAATTTTTGTGTCTAATTTTATCTTTTTAAATATTTTCTTTTTCTAATAAAATTTTGGATAAAGCCAAAAATCAAAATCAAAATAACAGGCAGTAAAACATTTAATGCCTGCCATAAACTTCTGTTTTTATTAATTTTCACTTTGTCAAGTAATCTTAATTTTATTTTTTTTGAACGTACGGAAATTATTCCTGATTCATCGCATAAATAATTAATTGAATTCAAGATAAATTCTTTATTTCCAAAAGTTTGCTTAGTGTATTTATCATATCCTAAAGGTAAAGGATAAAGTTTGCCATTAGAAAATTGCATTTGATTTATTATAATATCTCCATCCGAGACAATAATCATTTTATTAAAATCACTTTTAGCCTTAAAACCAATTTCTTTACTATTTACTATTTTAGGGGGTATTCTATCTTTATACAAAGATCTAAAATTTCCTTCGAGAAGAACAGCAACATTTTGAGGGGGTTTATTATAAAGTCGTTCGTTAGGTTGTTTTCGCAGTATATCAAGTGAAATCATAGCCGGAGTACCAATAGTTCTGGATTTATTTGAAGTTCTTAATAAAATAGTTTTTTTAATATTTTTAACTCCAATAGTATCAATGCTGCTAATAAATTCTGTTTTAATAAGATTAAGATTATTAACAATAATATGATTCAAATCTGGAGTAATAATAGGGAAAAAGTACCATGGCAAAAAATCAATTTGCTTGTTGTTCCCAATATTTCCTGTAACCACAGGTATTGGGAGAGCATTTAAATCCATAATAAGATTATAATTAAGTCTTATACCATAGTCAAAAAACATATCCTCAAGATTAAGGTCATTAATAATACCATAAGTAAAATTATTTGTCTGCAAACTATCCATGCTTGTATACACAGGGTCAACAAGCCATAAGATTTTCCCACCTCTCATAACATACTGATCAATAATAAATTTATCTTTTTCTGAAAAAGCAGAATCGGGTTTGGCAATAATAATAGCCTTATATTTATTATAAATCATTATTTTAGAAGTATCATTTTTATTTTTTTCTCTTTTGGTAAGAGCATTTATTTGTCCGTTAATATCAATTCTTTCAACAGAATAATATTCCTCTAAAGCATTTGTTATATCAGCAGTTTGATGTTCATCAGCCTCACCGTGCCCTGTAATAAATGCAAGTTTAGGCTTATTCTCCACACTTAATTTTTTAATAACATTCGAGATATTATATTCCAAATCCTGAATAGAATTATTTAAAACAATTTCGGGCGACTGACCTAATTGAGAATTTAAAAGTGTTAATGGTAATTCGCGTGATTTATAAGTAACAATAGCTCCGGGAAAAATTATCTGCTGAGATTTCCCTCCTTTTTTCGTTACATGCAAGTCGGTAGGAGTTAAACCTTTTCTCACCAATTGTTGATAGATACTGTTTCTTGTTGCTTTGTCAGTACTTTTAGAAGGGTTAATAAATTCATATTCAATATTATTAGAGTAAGCCCTGAATTCTTCTAACATTTCCTGTGTTTCTTTGCTCAGGCGTTTGAAACCTGCAGGGAAATCACCATCAAGGTAAACTTTAAAATATACAATATCATCCAGATTTTTCAGCATATTTTTTGTTGCAG
>JAGGUV010000098.1 GCA_021158345.1 Bacteroidales bacterium | reverse complement strand
GTATTATGATTGCTAAAATGGGTCAGGATGGTCACGACCGTGGCGCTAAAGTTGTGGCTACAGGCTATGCTGACATAGGTTTTGATGTTGACATTGGTCCTTTATTCCAAACTCCTGCTGAAGCTGCCAAACAAGCTGTTGAAAATGATGTTCATATTCTTGGCGTTTCCAGTCTTGCTGCCGGTCATAAAACTTTGGTACCTCAAGTTATTGCTGAATTAAAAAAATTAGGTAGAGAGGATATTTTTGTAATTGTGGGTGGTGTTATTCCTCCACAGGATTATGAATTCCTTTATAATGCAGGTGCTATGGCTATCTTTGGACCAGGTACTGTTATTTCGGATAGTGCTATTAAAATGCTCGAAATTTTAATGAAAGCTAAAAAATAATTCCTTAATAATTTTAATAATAAGCCTCAACAGAATATTCTTGTTGGGGCTTTTTTGTTTATTAAAAAATACAAGGTCAGACAATAAAAATAAATAAGTAAATTTGCAAAATATAAAAAATTTGAAATTTTTAAAATTAACATTATGAACAAAAAAGTTTTGGTTGCTATGAGCGGAGGCTTAGACAGTTCTGTTACTGCTATGCTCCTTAAAGAGCAGGGGTATGATATCATTGGTGTTACCTTTGTTTCATGGTTAGCTAAAAATGAAAATATTGATGACTCTGGATTTATCAAAAATGCAAAATATCTAACCGGAAAACTTAATATCCCTCATTATGTGCTTGACTTAAGAGAAGACTTTAAAAAAACCGTTATTAAAAATTTTACTGATAATTATTTGTTAGGGCTTACTCCTAATCCTTGCGTGTATTGCAATCCTATTATTAAATGGGGAAGTTTATTAGAAAAAGCTGATGAGTTGAACTGTGAATATCTTGCCACAGGTCATTATGCTCAAATCAGAGAAGAAAACAACAGATTTATTCTTTCAAAAGCTGTTGATGTAAAAAAAGATCAATCATATTTTTTATGGCGATTGAAACAGGAACAGCTTAAAAGAACTATGTTTCCTTTGGGTAAATATAAAAAAGATGTGATAAGAGACCTTGCAAAAAAATATGGTTTCGAATATCTGTCTAAACAAAAAGAAAGTCAGGAAATATGCTTTATTCCTGATGATGATTATCGTTCTTTTTTAAAAAATAATATTAAAAATATTGATAAAAAAGTGGGTGAAGGGAACTTTATCTCAACAGACGGGAAAATTTTAGGCAAACACAAAGGACATCCTTTTTATACTATCGGTCAGCGTAAAGGTCTAAAAATAGCTGTTGGACATCCTTTGTACGTCGTTGATATTAATGCTGAAAACAATACTATTTGTCTTGGCACAAAACAAGACTTACTTAAAAAAGAAGTCTTTGTTAATGATATTAATTTGATTAAATATGATGTTTTGCCTGAAAATATTGAGCTGACGACAAAAATCAGATATAGAAATAAAGGGACTTTAAGTAAATTGTCTAAAGTAAAAGATAAAGTAAAAATAATTTTTAATGATAATGTTTCAGCAATAACACCGGGACAATCAGCTGTCTTTTATGAACAAGATGATGTTGTTGGTGGTGGTATTATTTTAAAAGATTAATTTAAATTGTTAATTGATGAATAATTAGTTGTTTTTGAGTTTTGTAATTTGTGGTTAAACATCTTATAAAACAAAAATTTTCAACCTTAACTTTAATAATTATGAGTTTTGACATAAAAAAAATAAGAGCAGATTTTCCTATCCTCAATCAAAAAATTTATGGTAACCCTCTTGTTTATTTTGACAATGCAGCTACAACACAAAAACCTAAATCTGTAATTGATGTTATCACTGAATATTACCAAAAGTATAATGCAAATGTTCATCGTGGTAATTATTTTTTAAGTCAAAAATGTACAGAGGCAAATGAGAAAGCACGGAAAATTGTTCAAAATTTTATTAATGCCAATTATTCACATGAAATAATTTTTACACGCGGCACCACAGATTCTATAAATTTGGTTGCAAGCTCTTTCGGTGAAAAATTCATTAGTTGTGATGATGAAATAATTATTTCGGAAATGGAACATCATTCAAATATTGTTCCCTGGCAATTATTATGTGAACGCAAAAAAGCTAAAATTAAAGTCCTGCCTTTTAATGATAAAGGTGAGTTGATTATTGAAAAGCTGGAAAGTCTTATTTCAGAAAGAACAAAATTAATAGCTGTAAATCATGTCTCAAATTCTTTAGGAACTATAAATCCCATAAAAAAAATTATTGAAATTGCACATTCACATAATGTTCCTGTATTGATTGATGGAGCACAGGGTATCCAACATCAAAAAGTTGATGTTAAGGATTTGGATTGTGATTTTTATGCTTTTTCAGGACATAAAATCTATGCTCCAACAGGCATAGGTGTTCTTTATGGTAAAGAAAAATGGCTCGAAAAAATGCATCCTTATCAAGGTGGTGGTGAGATGATTGATAATGTTACATTTAAAAAATCTACTTATAATAAACTTCCTTTTAAATTTGAAGCCGGCACACCAAATTATATCGGTGCTATTGCCTTAGGCAAAGCTATTGATTATCTTAATTCAATCGGAATTGAAAATATTGCCAATTATGAAAAAAAACTTTTAAAATATGCTACTGAAAAATTGTCTCAAATAGAAAATTTAAAAATTTATGGTACTGCCAATAACAAAGCAAGTGTAATTTCATTTTTAATAAAAGAAATACAACCTTATGACACAGGTATGATTTTAGACAAATTTGGCATTGAAGTCAGAACCGGACATCATTGTACACAACCAATTATGAAACATTTTAATATTACAGGTACTATTCGTGCTTCTTTTGCTTTTTATAACACCAAACAAGAATTTGATATTTTATATGACAGATTAGTAGAGATTAATAAAATGTTTAATCAGTGATAAACTTTACATAGCTCACACTCGTTTGTATCTATTACGGAAATAACATCCATAACTTTGTTATAAATTCTATTGAGTAATAAATTATTTTTTTCAGTTTGTTCCCCTCTGTCTTTCGTACATCTCCCCTATTCTCTATAATTTAAATTAATTCGATTATAAAAAATTTATAGATTTATTATAACAAGATAAAAGATTTCAGATACCATAAAATAATCTTTCTGCATTGTAGGACGGCAAGTTTAATTTCAATATTTTTTCTG
Organism: Bacteroidales bacterium; assembly: GCA_021158345.1. Lineage (GTDB taxonomy): Bacteria > Bacteroidota > Bacteroidia > Bacteroidales > AUK083 > AUK083. The sequence continues at coordinate 6,279 of JAGGUV010000098.1, read as the reverse complement.
CGGTTTTTTTAATGTCGTATTCCACATATTTTAAGTCAATGGAATAATCATCTGTATTATAAATAACATATTTTGCATTGTTATTATTATCTCTTGGTTGGCCGACGCTGCCTACATTTATTATGTATTTGTCAGAGCTGTCAAGATTAATAAGTCCTTTATTCAAAACACTTCTAATTATATTACCATTATTAAATCTGATAATTTCAGGAACGTGAGAGTGTCCTGTAAAGCTTATAAAATGGTTAGTTTTGATAAAAATATCTTTCAATACATCATCAGAAACATAAATAATGTATTTTGTAAAAGAATCAGGGGGACAACCATGAACAAACAAAAAATTATGCTTTGAAATTTTTACAGGCAGATTTAAAATATAATTAAAATATTCAGGTAAAATAATTTCACGAGTGATAAGAATAGTTTTTTTTGCATTTGAGTTAAATTTTTCAAGAAGCAGATTATCAGCTAAAGCATAATCATGATTGCCTCCTACCGACTTGATATTATTTTCTATAACTGCTTTAACAATTTCGTTAGGATTGGGACCATAGCCAATTAAATCGCCTGCACAAAAAATTTCTTTGATATTATTTTTTTTAATATCATTAAAAACAGCAATAAATGCTTCAAGATTAGAATGTATATCGCTGATAATTGCAAACTTCATTTTTTTAACAGGATAAGTAATTTTTTTTTTGATTAAGGTACAAAAAAAATATCTAAAAGATTAAATTATTTAAAAAAAAAATTATTTTTGCAAACTAATAAATGGCGAGGTAGCTCAGTTGGTTAGAGCGTCGGATTCATAACCCGGAGGTCCTGAGTTCAATTCTCAGTCTCGCTACATAATTAAAAAGTCCTTAAAATCAATTGATTTTAAGGACTTTTTTTTATTCCTAAGTTAAAAAGACACTTTAGACACTCCAAACCAACTATCTCATATCATTTATCTCAACATCAGGATATTTTTTAGGGTCAAAAATAAAATCAGCATCATTGATATTATCAATATTGGACTCAAATTTTTTAATTTGATAAATATATTTGCTGCCGTTTTTATCGAATATTGTAGAACTTATTAATTGTTTTTTTTCTTTATCTATCAATAGTTTAACTTTTGAATATGTTTTTTCAGTAATAGGTTTCAGTACAACAACCTGGACAATAATATCATTTTTTTTTCTTTCCTTAATAAAATTAGAATTATAATTTTTTGTGTATGATGATAAGAGGTCTTTTGGAGAAAAGCTATCCTCTCCTTCCTCTACCGAGTTAATCATTACCTCTTCGTCATCAACGAGATATGTCCATAATGTTTCACCATCACAAAAAATCTGCTGAGCTCCCATATCTATCTTGTACTTATTGCCTTTAATAATAATAGTTCCTTCCCTACTTTCATCAATATTTGCAGATTTGTTCTCCATTTTATAAACAAAATCAATTTTAATATTCTTATATGAATTTGTTTTGTTTGCCAGATTTTCAAGGATTATCTTTGATTTTTTATCCTGTTTTTGAGCAAAAGAGCAAAAAGTAACAGAAAAAAGTAGGATAACGATTAAAAATCTTTTCATAAGTTTATATTTTTGTAGTTGATTCATTATTAAGTAATTATTTTGTAAAAATTTTATTAGTAATGTTATAAATTAGATATTTGAAATTATGCTGCTAAAAAGAATCTAAATTCTAAATTCTAAAATCCAACTTCCCTTTAGTCATTGATATTTCATATGTTAATATTTTTATATATCCTTGTAATTCCGTATTTTATGATTACATATTTAAGTCTTTTAAAAATTGATCTAAAGCCATTTCATTAGCTATTCTAACCTCGCGTGCTTTGCTACCTTCAAAAGGTCCGACAATACCTGCTGCTTCTAACTGGTCGATAATTCTGCCTGCTCTGTTATAACCTAATTTTAATTTTCTTTGCAGCAGCGAAGTAGAGCCGTGTTGATTTTGAACAATGATACGGGCAGCATCTTCAAAAAGTTCATCTCTTTCATTAGCGTCAAATTCTTTATTTATCTCAGAATTTTCATCCAAATATTCAGGTAAATCAAAAGCTTGTGCATATCCTTTTTGGGAACCTACATAGTCGGTAACTCTATCAATCTCTGGAGTATCCACAAAAGCACATTGAAGCCGTGTCAGTACACTGCCTGTTGAAAGAAGCATGTCTCCTTTTCCGATAAGCTGATCGGCACCACCTGTGTCGAGAATTGTACGTGAGTCGATTTTTGATATTACCCTGTATGCTATTCTTGCAGGGAAATTAGCCTTTATTGTTCCTGTAATAATATTTACCGATGGACGTTGTGTGGCTATTATTAAATGTATTCCTATTGCTCTCGCTAACTGTGCAAGACGTGTTAATGGTGTTTCAATTTCTTTTCCTGCTGTCATTATCAGGTCAGCAAATTCATCAACAACAATAACAATATAAGGTAAAAATCTATGTCCTTCGTTAGGGTTTAACTTTCTGGAAATAAATTTTATATTATATTCTTTAATATTTCTAACCTGAGCATTTTTAAGAAGATTGTATCTACTATCCATTTCAATATTCAAAGAATTTAAAGTACATACAACTTTTCTAATATCTGTGATGATAGCCTCTTCAGAGTCAGGGAGCTTAGCAAGAAAATGTCTTTCTATTTTTGAGAACAACGACAGCTCAACTTTTTTAGGGTCTATTAAAACAAATTTTAATTGTGCGGGGTGTTTTTTATATAATAATGATGTGATAATAGCATTTAGTCCGACGGATTTTCCTTGTCCCGTAGCACCTGCAATAAGCAAGTGAGGCATTTTAGTAAGATCAGCAATATAACTCTCATTAGCAATAGTTTTTCCTAATCCTATTGGTAATTCAAATTTAGTGTTCTGAAATTTTTCTGATGAGAGTATTGATTTTATTGATACAATTTTCGGATTTTTATTCGGGACTTCAATACCTATTGTACCTTTGCCCGGTATTGGAGCTATTATTCTTATGCCAATAGCTGATAAACTTAAGGCAATATCGTCTTCCAGGTTTTTAATTTTAGAAATTCTAATACCCGGGGCAGGAATTATTTCGTATAATGTTACAGCAGGACCTATTGTTGCTTTTATATTTACTATGCCTATTGAATAATTTTTAAGTGTCTCAATAATTTTTATTTTATTTTCCTGCAATTCTTCGTTAAGGACTTTGTAATCACCTGTTCCATAATCGTCTAAAAGGTCTAATTTTGGTAGTTTGTAATGAGGCAAATCCAAAGTTGGATCATATTCTGTGTCAATGGTTTTATGTTCTTTAATATCTCCGTTTGTAACTGTTTTCTCTTCTTTTGTGTTTACAATTGTGAGTTCAACATTATTATTTTCAGGATTTAAAGTCTCTGTTAAAATATCGTCTCCGTTATTTTTCTTATCAAGAAAATTATCATTATTGTTTTTTACTGAAGTCTCTTTATTCTCTTCATCCTCATCTTCAACATAATATTCATTAGTGTTATAAATGTCTGTTGATATTTGGTTAGAACTTATTGTTTTTTTAGTGTCGTCAATAACATTTAATTTTTCTTTATCCTTTTTATCCTTAGCTGCTTTTATCCATTTAAACGGGATGTTATAAACAATTGTAAGAAATACCAGAAGAACAAAAATTATCAGGATACCATTTCCAATAGTTCCAATAATACTATTTAGCAAATTGTTGAGCTCAAAACCGAATATTCCACCAAAAATTAATAATTCATTATTGTTTTGAAAGATAAATGCGAAAAAAGCTGATATCCAGATAATGTAGAAAACAGAGTATAATGATGTTTTATTAAGATTTAATTTTTTAGTTTTAAAAATTAATTTAATCCCAAAAACGAAAAATAAAAATATAAAGATAAAAGAAGATATGCCAAACCATTTGTAAATAAACAAGTATGAAACTATTGCCCCTAATTTACCCATAGAATTATGTATTGGTGTTGAGCTTCTTTGGAATAATTTACTAAATGAAATATTATTGATATAATCAGTATCAGTAATGCCAGCAAACCATAATTTTAAATACGAAATAAAAGAGAACAATAAAAACAAGGAAATTAGAATAAAAAACAAACCTATTACTTTTTGAGCCTTTTCATTTTTTATCAGGCTAAAATGTTTTTTATTAGATTTTTTTCTTTTCTTTTTGCCGGAATTTTTTTTAACGTTTTTTGTTTGTTTTTCTTCTGCAACCTTTTTATAAATATTTTTTTTAAAGTCAGAATTTTTAATAGTCATTGAGTTAATTTTTTACAAAAGTACAAAAAAACTGAAAATGATTTTTTTACCAAAAAATTAAAAAACCTCTTTTTTAATTATCAACCTCCAAACATAGCTTTTAATTCATCCTGAGTAGTGATTTGATAATCTTTTGGGACTTCAAATTCTTTTTTTGACACTCTTCTTTTCTTAACAGATATGGCAGTAAATTTCATTTTTATATCATTTTGCCCTTCAATTATATATTCCATAAGTACTCCTTTAATATTTTTATATAATGGATTAAACACATTAATAGACTTATTGTCTATTTCATCAGAATAATAAATAAAGATTGTCGCTACAGAATCATCTTCTGTTTTATAGTTTATTTCTGCTTTCTTACATTCAATTCCTGCAATTGTTTTATGTTCATCAAGATATTTAATATTAACATCTTTAACATCATTATCTTTTTCAAGGTCTTTTGCAGTAGTTTTAATTGCATATTTTTGTCCCATAATATCCATTAGCTGATAACCTGTTTTTTTTTCAGTATCTATTATTTGAATAGTATTAACCATAGCAGTAGGAATTTCTGTTTTAGTCATCATGCCTTTAATGGTAATGCTCATGGTTGCAGGCATCATTGCTTGTACTTCAGAGCTTAGTGAATTATCAGGATATGTGATATTATAAGTAATTGTTCCTGAAAATTTCTTTTTGCCTTTTGCAAATGTATTATCAGTAAAAGAAAATATTAATACTGTAATAATTAAAAATAGTTTAATTTTTTTCATCTGTTTTGATTTTTATAGTTTATGTATTTTTTCAACCTGCTTTATTAAATAACCAACAAGTTAAGCAGTTGAATATAATTTATTTCAAAAAATATATTTAGTTATTATTAATTATAATCTTTTCAATAACATCGCCTTGTTGAATTTTATCAATAACGTCAAGCCCTTCATAAACTTTTCCAAAAACAGTATGATGTCTGTCTAAATGTTGAGTATTTTCTCTGTTATAACAGATAAAAAATTGTGAACCGCCAGTATCTCTGCCTGCATGAGCCATTGATAATACACCTCTATCGTGGTATTGGTTATCGCCATCTAATTCACATTTAATAGTGTAACCAGGGCCACCTGTTCCGTCACCTTTAGGACAGCCTCCTTGTATTACAAAATCAGGTATTACCCTGTGAAATGTAAGACCATTATAAAAACCTTGCTCAGAAAGTTTTATAAAATTAGCCACTGTATTTGGGGCATCTTTCTCAAAAAAATTTACTTTCATAACTCCTCTTACTGTATGAATTTCTGCTGTTTTCATTTTCTAATATTTTTAATTATTTTTTTAACAAAAATAGTATAAAAAATGAAATATCTGAAGTCTTTGAAAAACTTATCTTTTACATTTTTTTTGGGTTTCATTGTTATTTTAACAAAAAATATAATTAACAAAAAAATAATTCTGATGAAATTATATTTAAATTTTAAATTTTATTAAAAAATCTAAAATATTTTTAATGAAAAAAATTCATTAAAATAATAAAATAAACTACTTTTGAAAATTATAAAACTTTAAAAATATATATTAATGTTGACAATAAAAGAATTGGAATCTATTTCGAGTCAGGTAAGAAGAGACATAATACGAATGGTACATAATGTTAATTCGGGACATCCCGGAGGAGCTTTGGGCTGTGCTGATTTTTTTACTGCTTTGTATTTTGAAATTTTAAAACATAATCCTGATAATTTTACCATTGATGGAGAAAATGAAGATTTATTTTTTCTGTCAAACGGACATCTTTCTGCTGTCTGGTATAGCGTTTTAGCCCGTTCAGGATATTTCGATTATAAAAAAGAATTGTCAACATTTAGAAAAATTAATTCACGTTTACAGGGACATCCAACAACCCACGATGGTTTACCCGGGATAAGAATGTCTTCAGGCTCTTTAGGACAGGGATTATCTGTTGCTATTGGCGCTGCTTTATCAAAAAAATTGAATAATGATGACTCAATCGTTTATTCT
>JAGGUV010000032.1 GCA_021158345.1 Bacteroidales bacterium | reverse complement strand
CTGGTGCAACGTCTGTTACGGGGGGAACTATTAAAATTTCTAATGCTACCGGAAAAACAGCTCCGATTTTTGACTGCAATGCTACATTAAACGATTTTGATTGTAATGTAGGGAATGGAGACACTTTAAAGAGTTTAAAAAATTTTACGGTCAGTGGAAATTTTACAATTACAACAGGAGTTTTTCAACTTGACCCGGGCGTACAATTAACAGTAAACGGCACAACATCATTAAATGGTTCTGAAAGCCTGATACTAAAATCGAATGCTTCGGCAACTGCATCTTTTATTAATAATGGTTCAATTGTGGTATCAGGCACTGTCAAAGTTGAGCGCTATATAGCAGGTTACACCAGTTCTGCTGATGGCTGGCATCTTTTATCTTCTCCTGTCAACAATTTTACTATTTCAGGTTCTGATTTTGCTCCCGGAAGTTTAGATGATTTTTACAGATGGGACGAAGTGAATAATTATTGGGAAAACTGGAAACCGGGAAATGTTTTTACATCTTTCGAAAACGGAAGAGGTTATCTTGTGGCATATCAAGATACAGCTACAAAAAATTTTTCAGGAAATTTAAATAGCTCGGATATTACATTTTCAAATCTTACATTAACCGGTGATAGTAATAATGGTTGGCATTTACTTGGAAATCCTTTTCCTTGTGCTTTAAAATGGAATGATGACAATTGGACTTTAACAGGGATTGGTGGAGTAGCAAAGATTTGGGACGAAGCTGCAGGGAATTATACAGATATTTCTGCAAACGGAATTATTCCTGCTACTCAGGGATTTTTTGTACAGGCTGCAAATTCAACAAATACAATTACGATTCCCAAGATTTCCAGAACTCATAGCTCTACAAATTTTTACAAAAATCAAGATAAAATATCAGGGAAACTGGAATTGGTAGCTTCAGGAGAAGTAAACAGCTTTTATGATAAATCTTATGTTGTCTTTAAAAAAAATGCTACTGCTGATTATGATTTGGAATTTGATTCACACAAATTATTTGGCAATGAAAATGCACCTCAGTTGTATTCAATTATTTCAGAACAAGAAAAATTATCGACAAATTATCTTCCTCAAGTATCAATAAACACAACTGTTCAGTTAGGGTTAAAAATTGGAATCTCAGGAACGTATTTCATTGAAGCAAATAATCTTAACAGCTTTGGCGCTCTAACTGAAATTATTCTCGAAGATTTGTTTACAGGCATTTTTCATGATTTCCGACAAGATAGCATTTATTCTTTTAATGCAAATCCTGAAGATGATGAAGCAAGGTTTCTACTCCATTTTTATGATGTAACAGGTATTAACGAAACTAACGCAGCAGCAGATGTAAAGATATGGACTTTTGACAAAAATATTTATATCAAAAATAATAACTCAAAAACAAAGAAAGCTTATTATCAAATATATAATATTATGGGGCAGAAAATTATTGAAGGAGAGATAAAAAACAATTCTGAAATAGTTCTTCACTTAAATGTAAGGGAAGGAAATTATATTCTACGTTTTGTCAGTGATAAAGTATATACTAAAAAAATATTTATTAAATAAAAAAATACGATAAAATGAAAACAAAAATTTTAAAAAAATTTTTTACTTTATTATTAATTTTTATAATTATGTTTGTTACAAATGTTAATGCACAGGTACCTGATCCGCCAAGTAATCATGGGTATAACGGGAACCCTAAACCCGGTGCCAGCAGTGCGCCAATTGGCAGCGGTTTATTTATTCTGCTTGGACTTGGTGCAGCTTACGGGGGCAAAAAAATATATGACGCCAGAAAAAATAATAATGATTAGCTTTGTTGAGACCGTTCTGAAAAAGAAACCCCTTTTGTTATCTCAATAAAAATATGATTTATTTCACAGGGTTTACCCCGTGAAATATATTCAATAAGCTGAGTCATGTCAGTAAAAATATAGTTCATTTCACAGGGTTTACCCCGTGAAATAGATTCAATAAATTAAGTTATGTCAGTAAAAATATGATTTATTTCACAGGGGGAAGCCTCATTCTTAGGAGATCACCGCCCGCGTATGAGGCAATCACACATGGTTCGAAATAACAGCATTGTCATTTCGAAGGAAGCGACAAGAGGAGCAACGAGACCCGCCTGCCAAGGCATGTCGGGGAGGAATCCCCTTAGCCCCACAGACCATCCTAAAAAAACCTTTTGTTATGTCAATAAAAATAAAGTTTATTTAATGGCCGTATTATTAATATTATTTGTAATTTTATCAATATTAATTTATCATTATGGATTTCAAAAATAACTCCCCAAAAAAACTGGCTTTTGATTTTATACAATATACAGGAAGAAATATTTTTTTAACAGGTAAAGCAGGCACAGGAAAAACCACCTTTTTACATAACCTGAAAAAACATTCACCCAAACGTATGGTCGTTGTAGCACCGACAGGTGTAGCTGCTATAAATGCTGCGGGTGTTACAATTCATTCTTTTTTCCAACTTTCTTTCGGTCCTCAATTGCCTGATTATAATACATCTGAATTTAAAAATAATGAAAGACAAAACAAAATTAAACGTTTCAGCAAAGAAAAGATAAATATTATCAAAAGTATGGACTTGCTGGTAATTGATGAAATCAGTATGGTAAGAGCCGATTTGCTTGACGGTATCGACAATACTTTACGCAGGTTCAGAAACAAAAACCTCCCTTTTGGTGGTGTTCAGTTGTTAATGATTGGCGATTTACAACAACTTGCTCCTGTTGTGAAAGAGGATGAATGGAGACTGCTCAGGAAATATTATGATACACCTTTTTTCTTTAGCAGCATTGCTTTACAAAAAACTAAATATATAAGCATAGAGTTAAAATATGTTTACAGACAAAAAGATGAATATTTTATTAATCTGCTTAATAAAATTCGCGATAATAAAATTGACAAGGATGTTATTGAGGAATTAAATGCAAGATATAAACCTGATTTTAATCCTGATAATGAAGGTTACATCATACTCACTACCCACAATATAAAAGCAAAACAAATTAATGATTCTAAGTTAAGTCACTTACAAGAAAAAACACATACTTTTAAAGCAACAGTTTCTGATAATTTTCCTGAATACACATATCCCACAGATTTTGAATTAAAATTGAAAACAGGGGCACAAGTAATGTTTGTAAAAAATGACCCAAATCCTGCTAAAGAATTTTATAACGGTAAAATAGGCACTATCATTAAAATTGATAAAGATGTTGTAACAGTAAAATGTGAAAATGATGATGAACCTATTAATGTAGTGCCTGTGGAATGGCAAAAAATGAAATATTCATTGGACGAAGAAAGCAAAGAAATTAGAGAAACAGTTGAAGGGACTTTTACACAATATCCGTTAAAACTTGCCTGGGCTATAACCATACACAAAAGTCAGGGATTGACTTTTGAAAAAGCTATTATTGATGCACAGGCAGCTTTTTCACACGGTCAAGTTTATGTGGCACTCAGTCGTTGCAAATCGCTGGAAGGTTTAATACTGAGTACTCCTATTGAAGCAAAAAGCGTAAAACACGATAGAACCGTTGAAAATTTCACAAAACATTATGAAGAAAATCAACCTGATGAAGCAATATTTGAATCATCAAAAAAAAATTACCAACAACAATTGCTGACAGAACTTTTTGATTTTAATACTTTACAAAAATTTATTTACTTTTCTATTAAAATATTAAAAGAAAATTCAAGTAGTTTACAAGGAAATGTGACGGATATTTTTTTTGAGATGAACAAAAAGATAAAAGAAGAGGTTACAAATGTGTCAACAAAATTCCACCGCCAACTACTTGATTTATTCTCTAAAGATATTGATGCGGAGAAAGACACAGTCATACAAGACAGAATACAAAAAGCTGCTGTTTATTTTTCAAAAAAAATTAAAGAATTAGTTGCTGATAAAATTGAAAATATTACTATAGAAACTGACAATAAAGCAATCCGTAAATCGGTTAATGATGTAGTTAATAAATTATTTCAGGAGGCATTATTCAAAATATCCTGTCTGCAAGCTTGCCAAAACGGTTTTATTGTAAAAGATTATTTAGATGTTAAAGCCAAAGCTTCCATTGATAATAAAGTTATAAAACCTTCAGGAAAAAAATCATCTGAAAAAATTAACACAGATATTATCAATCCTGAATTATACAAACGTCTTAAAGCATGGCGTAATGCTAAAGCAGATGAATTGGATTGGAAATTATATATGATTTTACCACTAAAAACCATGAGAGAGCTGAGTGCCGAATTACCTGTTACAAAACAAAAATTAAAAACTATTAAAGGATTAGGGAAAAAGAAATTGGAAATGTTTGGTAATGAGCTGATAGAAATGATAATAGAATATTGCAAGGAAAATAATATAGAATACAACACATACGAAGAGCCGGAAATTAATATTAAAGTTCCCAAGAAAAATAGTAAACAAATTAGCTTTGAGATGTGGAAAGACGGGAAAACCATAGAAGAAATCGCCAAAGAAAGACAATATGTTACAAGTACAATTGAAGGACATCTGGCATATTTTGTAGGCACAGGAGATATATCTATTAAAAAATTTGTAAGTGCTGAAAAAATAAAACTAATATCAGATTATTTCAAAAAAGAAAATTTTACAACTTTAACCGAAGCAAAAGCTGCTCTTGGCGATGATGTTACATTCGGTGAGTTACGTTTAGTTTTAGAACATTTAAAATTTATTGATGATGCAAAAAAATCATAAAAAATAAACAATAAATTCAGAAAAATTTAAACACACCCAAAATTGCAGCAATAGATGTTTTTAGCACCCTTGATTTCCACACATTAAAACATATAAAAAAAAATTTACCTCTGCTTCGCCCAAATAGTTTTTTTACTTATTACAAAAGCTCCCACTTACCTTTTTTAGTCTTTGATTTTAGAGAATTTTTTAGCAGCTCAAGATATTCTTTTCTGCTTATCTCTTTTGCCCCAAGGCTTATAAGATGAGACGTTTTCATCTGCGCATCAATAAAATCAAAATTCCATTTTTTTAATTTCTCTACCAAAAAAAACAAAGCTACTTTTGAAGCATCAGTCGTAGTATGATACATTGACTCTCCAAAAAAGGCTTTACCAATAGAGATACCATACAATCCACCAACAAGTTTATCATTATAATACGTTTCAACAGAATGAGCAAAACCTAAATTGTGAAGATTAGTGTAAGCATCAATCATTTCATTTGTTATCCAGGTATCGTCCTGGCCGGTCCTTACAACATCTGCGCACTTTTTAATTACTTCAAAAAAATTAGTATCGAATTTTACAGTAAAAAGATTTTTCTTTATCAGAAGTCTAAGAGATTTTGAGACTTTAAAATTTTCCGGTAATAACACCAACCTGGGATCTGGCGACCACCACAATATTGGTTCGTCTTTTGAATACCATGGGAAAATTCCGTTTGAATATGCAAGTAATAATCTCTCGCTGCAAAGATCACCGCCTATTGCAAGCAAACCGTTTGTTTCGGCATATTCGGGTAAAGGAAATATTATCTCTTTTATAAGCTGATATACAGGCAATTTTTTTTCTTTTATAAGTTATAAACCTGCAAAGTTTTTTGCTGATATTCAAAAAAACATAAAAATTCGATAAATTTAATAAAACCTTGCGGGTCAAAAATTAACATTCCTTATAAATCTTTGTTAATGCTTCCGTCAGGTAACATATTATCAGGATGATATTCTCCTGCTTCCTCCATTTTATAGCGAATACATTTTCCCCAATCACCCTTACAATAATTTAATATCCACTTTTCATCTAACTTGCCCTGTTCAAAATATCTTTTCATTGGGCAAACATTATACCATTTACAATTCATCATAACAAAAAAAAAGGATACCCAAAGATATCCTTTTTTATCATTTTTTAAATATAATTTTTAATTAAAAATTTTTTGGGCCTGGTTTTCCCATTCTTTCTCTTTGGTTATAAAAACATTCATGCATATAATTTTTTCTTCCGAAATTTTTACGTTGAGGACGTGTATCAAAGATTATTTTTTGTTCATCAGTAAGAAGATTACGAATTTTTTGTCTGTTCTCTACTCTTTTTTTCATCATTTTGGTTCTGATTGTACTCATCTCGTCAATAATTTTATTTATTGCTTTCATATCAGCTTTTTCTGCTGTCATTAAAGTTTTTAAATGAGCCCTCTTTTCATTAAGTAAATTTTTTAATGGTAAAGTTTCTTTTTGATAGGCTAATTTAATATCCTTAATTTTTGCTGCCTGCTCGTCAGTTAAATTAAGGGCTTTCTGATTATATTGCAGTTCGTTTTTATACATCCTGCCTCTATCAGATCTGTTATTCATGCCTCTTTTTTGTGCATAACTATTGATATTTAAACTTAATAAAGCTATTAATATCAATAAACTTAATTTTTTAAACATTTTTGATTTCATGATTTTTTTAATTTTTGTTATTATTTTTTAATTAGATGTAATTTGGTAATAAAGGTTTAATTTAAACTAAATATTATTTTATTTATGTTAATTTTGTATTTTTAATGATGAAAAACAAAATGGAACATCCATGACCAAAGGGAATTTAGATTTTAGATTTTAGATTTAATTTGGGCACTATCTGTACACATTACGTTACAGGGCAAGTAAGGGAATGATTATTAAGTGAAATTTGAAATTAAAAAATAGAAATTCATGAGAATGCAAAATTTTTAACGGTTGAAAGACGTACGTATGGATTCCAATTTCTATACATGGATTTAGTAAAATGTAATCAACT
>JAGGUV010000084.1 GCA_021158345.1 Bacteroidales bacterium | reverse complement strand
GATTTACGCAAAAAATCTGCAGAATTTCCTAAAATCCTTGAAACAGAACTCGAAAAACTTCGCAAGGAAACAGAAAAAGAACTTAAAAGACAATTTGATTTCGAGAAACAACTTACAGCAAGTCAAAATAAAGCCGAGTTGCAACTGAAAATACAAACTATTGAAACTCTTAATGCTAAAATAAAAGACCAAGAAACACTTATTAATCAACTTACTCAAAAAGTAAACTCATCGGAAAATAATGTGAAACAAATAGCAATGAAAGCAATGGAAACAAGCAGTAAAGAAAGAGTGATAACAGTTGAGAAAGAAGGCAAGGAATAAATAATTAATTTTAACCTCAAGGTTTAATAAACATTAAAAGTGTTGATAATCTAAAACCATGAATAAAGAAGATTTATTACAAAATATTTTGAATATTTTAAATCAGGTCAAAGATGATAAAGTAAAACTTCAGTATATATATGATTTTTTTATTGAAAATATTTATGAAGATGATAGGGGAGAAGAGAAATTAAAAATCCCTGAAAAATTTAAAGTACTCATACATAACATTGCAGAATCTATTGACTTCGGGTTTGTGTGTTATCTCAATCCCGATACTATGAAATATGTTAAGGTTCCCTGTGAATTTTATGATGGTTTTTATCTTGAAGATGATGACGATATTTGGCAAGAAGAACTTAAAAAAGTAGATAATTGGGATAAAAAAATAAAGATAGAACCCTTAAAATCGCATGAGTCATTTAAAATAATGGAAGGTTTTGTTGACAAAATACCCGATGATATATTAAAAAATAAATTATTGAATGCTTTGGAACGAAGGAAACCTTTTGCTAATTTTAAAAATTTAATAGATTATTCTGATTTCAGACAGGAATGGTTCAAGTTCAAACAATTATATATAGAAGAATATATATATGATTTATTGAAGGAGGAAGACTTTTTTAATGAGTCAAATATGAACGAATAAAAAAGATTAGACATTCTATGTTTTGATTTTAAAAAAAATACGAAACATCCATGACCAAAGTGATTTTAAAAATTAGATTTATTTGGCTTTTGTACATTTCATCCTAATATGCTTCGCTAGAGGGTAAATTTCAGGGCAAGTCCTGTACACATTATGTTACAGTGCAAGTAAGGGAATGATTATATTCTGAAATTGGAAACGAAAATTAGAAAAAAACTTCTTTTTAGCAGCATAATTTCAAATATATAATTTTTAACATTACTAATAAAATATTGCAAGATAAGTACTTAATGATGAGTTGTCTATAAAAACATAAACAAATGAAAAAATACTTAAATCAACTTATAGAAGATATTCATAAAGCAGCAGAAAACCTGCCTGCAAAACCATATTTAGAAATATCTGAAGATGAAGAATGCTTAAGAGGCTGTATGGAGTATGAATCAACAAAGCCCAAGCCTATGCAAGAATGGTTTGGTATAGACAAAAAGAATTTTCCAACTGCTGAGATGTTGTCGAAAGACGAGATAAAATTAATGATTAAAGAAATTATTGAACTCTGGCATGCTTATAATTTCGTTCCTGACTTGCCTGAAGATGTCCCTGATGACTTGGTATATAAAGCACTTGTCAACAAATTTGATGAACCTGTAAAATGGATTAGCGAAGGTTGTTGCCATATCGAATTCTGCGATTACGACGAGGATAACTGTCCTTTTCCCGGTTATTGTAACTTATGCAAAGAGTTTCAAGATGAAGATAGAACCAAGAATAAAGTGAATAATAATATTAATCCTGAAGACATTCTCCCTTCAAAAGAAGAAATTGAAAAATTTATATTTAATCAGAAAAAAGAAAATATCAAAAATATTATCAAAGAGCATAAAATAAGCGAAAATAATATTCCTGGTATTTTCAACTATTGTGACAGATGGTGCGAACGATGTCCCTTTACTTCAAGATGTACAAACTATTCCCTTGGAAAAGAACTTAATTTTGAAAATAAAGATTTGTCAAATAAAGAATTTTGGGAAAATATGTCTGCCTTGTTTGCCGCTAACTATGAAATTATTTCAGAGATTATTCAGGAGAATGAAATTGAATTAAATGATGAAATTGATGACATTGTTATTGACAGAAAACAAAAAGATAGACCCTTGTTTAAATTAGCTGATGAATATGCAATAAATATACATGAGTGGTTTAATGAAAATTCCTCACGTATCGAAAAAATAATAAGCAGAATGAATGACAATAAAAATATTGTTACTCTGCATGATGCAATGGAAGTTATACAATGGTATTGCTTTTTTATTCCTGCTAAATTGTGTCGGGCTTTGTCAGGTTATGATAAAAATGCTCAGGATACTGAAATAACATACGACAACAATGGCTCTGCAAAAATTGCACTTATCGCTGTTGACAGGTCTATTGAAGCTTTTTCTGTATTAATTACTAATATTAAAGAAAACCAGAATGATTTTCTCTATTTTATAAGTATACTTTTAAAAATCAAAAAGTTAACTGAAAGAACATTCCCGAATGCAAGAAGTTTTATCCGACCGGGATTTGATGAATGAAAAATTAAAGTAGAAGAATAAAATTATCATAAAATATAAAGTAATTTTTACCCAACCTGTCAGCGTACGTAGTTCCTGACAGGTTTCAAAATAAGACTACCAGTGCTTTAAATTTTATATCAAATTTAGCTTATTAGTAAATATTTTGTAATTTAGTTTTTTATAAACAAAATTATTATGCCTGATAAAATTCAATTTATTGAGCAAGGCAAATATTATCATTAATCGAGGAATAAACAGCTGTAATTTATTTAAAGAAACTATTAATTATAAACATTTTCTTCGACTGTATGACAAATATATCAACCCGATTGCTGATACTTTTGCCTGGGTACTGATGCCTAATCATTTTCATTTTTTGGTTAGAATAAAAGATGATGTTGTTTACAAATATTCAAAAGCTGAAAGGACTGCTGACTCTGATATATTAAATGAAATTAAATGGGACACTATTAATCTCAACCTGTCAGGAGCTACGCACGCTGACAGGTTTAAAATTCCAATACCCCATCTCCATTTTTCTCATTTGTTTAATTCATACACTAAATATTTTAATAATCTTTATAATCGTCATGGTTCATTATTTGAACGCCCGTTTAAACGAAAATTAATTGAAAAAGAAATTTATTTAAAATATCTTGTATTATACATTCATAATAATGCTGTTCATCATGGTTTTTGTGATCATGCTGTAGAATATCCATGGTCATCATATTTAAGTTGTATTTCATTTAAAACAACTAAATTACAACGTGATACTGTAATTGAATGGTTTGATGATAGAGAAAATTTTAAATTTATGCACAATAAAAAAGTAGAAGTAGAAAAAATTGAAAAATGGTTGGAAATATAAAGTAATTTTTACCCAACCTGTCAGCGTACGTAGTTCCTGACATGTTGTTTAAAAGATGTTTTATAAGATTTTAGAAAATTAAGAAATTATGCAAGAAGAAATTAATGGATTTTATGATGACAATGGTAACAAAATTAATCCTTTATCAGTTCCTGTACCCGGACTTTGTTTGCTTTGTAAAAGTTATCAGGTTGAAGATTGGGAGGAAAATTTGTTTTGTTTGATGACTCGTTATGATCAAAAAGATGATGATGAGTTTATATGCCATGCATTCAAAAAAGCTTAAATAAGAAAATAAAATTTTTAATTAACCTGTCAGCGTATGAAGTTCCTGACAGGTTTCGGAAGTGCTTGTATATCTAACCTGGACAGGTCTGACGACACTGTCAGGTTTTACAAAATAATTAGACTGTCAGCTACTTAGTATAATTTTGCTTAGGCAAAATATTTTATTTATACCTTATCTTCAAAAACAACAAAGTTATTGCCATTGACAATTCAAATGAAATTGTAATAATCAGTGGCAGGCTGTTTATCATACTTCCATAAATTATCCATAATATAAGTCCTGTTACATATAATATCGACCAGGATATTGAAATATCTTTTGTGGATTTTGTTTTCCATGCTTTTATAACTTGTGGTGTTAATGAAATTGATATTATTAATCCTGCAATATATCCAATAATTTCTGCATGTGTCATATTGTTTTTATCTCCTTGATTTTACAAAATAATCTTAAAATATTTGTTTTATCTTCAGGAATAATTATATGGTGATTTCCCAAAGGTGAATTTTTTAATAGGTCAATTGATTTATCGTCAAGCAAAACTTCTATTTGTGTTCTGCAAGCATTATTATATTCCGGTCTGTTAACGATTTTGCCTTTTGCAATAAAAGCCTTAGTAAAATTATTATTAAAGCGTAAAATTGTAACTGTATCGTTTTTAAAATTTCCTTTTACAGCAAGACTTTTACCTGTCTCAAAATGTGTTTTTAAATAATAATCTTCTATTAAATTTTTTTGTATGGTGCAATGAGCAAACAAGCATTTATTTTCTTTGATATTTGCAATATTTGCCATCCAGGGAACAAAGCCTGAAATTTCTTTAACAATCATCATTGAAGTTATGCTCACCAAATCGCCTTCGCAGCCTGCAGCAATGTTTTCGTTGTTAAGCATAGATAAAGCCAAACAGGCTGTTACCGAATATTTGTTAACCAAAGGAAAGCATTCAACTGTTATAGCATTTAAATTATTTTCTATAATTAATTCTTTTAAAAGACTATAAACTTTACTTTCTTCAGATAAATTTTTATCAGTATTATTTTTAAATGCATTGATAAAGGTTTCAGAAATAGATTGATTTTTATAATTGAAAAGTAGTGTGTCTGAAAATTTTATTAAATTGATATTAAATTTTTTTTTTAAAAGATTTTCAGAAACATCAGAAGCAACAAGCCAATCCGAAGGCATTCCTATTAAACCCAGTTTTTGATTATTTAATTTTGATAAAATATTTTTAATTTTTTGATAATCGGATAAAAATTTTATGCTATTATCATCATCAATATCCAGCAAAGCAGCATTAATATTATTGTTGATACAATAAGCTTTTACCTCAGTGGCAGCAGCATAAGAATTGCTCTCGTCGTGAGACAATAAAATATTTAAAGCATTTTTTTTCAAGAGTTTCAATGAGCAGGCTTCTGATCCTCCTGTTATAAAAAATAATACATCCTGAGCATTATCAACAAACTCAAATTTTATATTTTTTAAATGATTTTCAATTATTTTTTTACCTGAATCAAATGTATTTTTATCTGCATTTTTAAATGCTAATAGTTTTATTTTTAGTTTTCCCATTCTTATGCAACTTTTAAAATATTTTTTTTATATCTGTTTATCGAAATCAGTGAAATAACAATGCCTATCAAGAATAATACTAATGATTTTTCAAGAATATTTATTGTGGGCAGATGTCTGTAAAATATGTCGTAAATACCTTGTATCGACCAATAATTAACAGAGAACATAGCCATTTTTTGCATAAAAGGAGGCATAAGAAAAAACGGCATCATGCTACCGCCAATTGCCGACATAACAAGGATTATTATTGTTGACAGGCTCTCCACTTGTTTTCTGCTTTTACATATTGCAGCCAGAAAAATGCCAAAGCTGGTACAAGCAAATGCTGTAGCTATTAATAAGATTATTAATGCAGTAACATTTGAAAATATTTCAAGGTTAAAAACCAACCATGTAAAAATAAATAATATGGATAATTTAGCTAAAGCTATTAAGAAAGTATAAAGCATTTTTCCAAATAATATTTTCAATGGATTTATTGGAGAATAAAGCAGTCTTTTTAAAGTGCCTCTTTCCTTTTCTTCCAATAAAGTGGCTCCCATGGCTGCCACACTAAATAACAACATCATAACTGAAACACCTGCAACAGCTTGTATTAAAGCCCAGTTTGGTTCTTCGTCCGCAAAAAGTTTTGTCATTTTCAAATCCATACCCTGTGTTACAGGATTTTTGTCCTTTGACTGAAAATCTGCTAATTGTTCATCTACCTGCTTGTGAATTTTGTTTAATAAAGCAGGGGAGAGATTTGCATTTTTTTTGTCGATAAGATTAAAGATATTTTTTTTGATTTTCTGTTGCCCGACCATTCCCATTAAATTCGACATTAAAGCCTGTTGCAATAATCCGATTTCTGCTTCACGCGATTCATCATAAAATAATTCCATTGGCACCTGACCACCGTTTTTTATTGAATCGGAATAGCCTTTATAGAATGTCAACACAGCCATTCGTTTACCTTCTTTTATGGTTTTTTTTGCTTTTACTAACGGCAGTTGCTCAATGTCTAATTCTTTCAGACTGTCTAATTTTGTAATTATATTTTGTGTTATTTCTGTGCTGTCCTGATCAGACACTAATAATTTTATTGGATTTGATTTTCTGCTGCCACTAATACCTCCGAAACCTATTGTAAACAATGTTACCAAAATTATTGGTAGTATAAAAGTTAACAATACTGCTTTGATGTCTGTAATAAATAATTTGAGGTCTTTTAATGCTAATAGTATCATAATTATTATTTTAATCGCGCAATTTTCGTCCTGTTAATTCTAAAAATAGAGTTTCCAGATTTGTCTTCTTCAATTCAATATTTGTTATGTTTATACCGATAGTATTTATTTCGTTAATTATTTTTGAAAGGTCGGTATTGATATTATTAGTATAGAATTTGATATTATTATCATAAATATCGAAGGGGATTTTAATAGAATTTGATATTATTTCTTTTTTCTCTTTTAATTCTGAGTCAGAGTATATTATTATTGATTCTGATATTTTCGATAGTTTTTTTAATTCGTTGATAGAGCCCTGCGCAATAATTTTTCCATAGTCGATAATACTGATTTTATTACAGAGTTTTTCAACTTCTTCCATATAATGAGTGGTATAAATAATTGTGGTTCCTTGCTGGTGAAGCTTTCGAAGTGCTTCAAAAATAAGATTTCTACTTTGTGGGTCAACGCCAACAGTAGGTTCATCCATAAGTATTATTTTGGGCGAATGCAATAAAGCGCAGGCAATATTAATTCTCCTTTTCATTCCTCCTGAGAAAGTTTTTATCTTATGATTTTTCCTTTCTTCCAATCCCATTAAATTCAATAATTCATTTATTTTTTTTGATAATAATTTGTTGTTGATTTTATATAGTTTCCCCCAAAAAAATAAATTATCGTAAGCAGTTAAATCATCGTACAAAGCAATTTCCTGAGGAACGATACCAATATAATTTTTACATTGTTTTGCGTCTGTCTTTAAATTAAAACCATTAATAAAAATTTCTCCATCATCAGGTTTTAATATTGTGCTCAGTATATTTATTGTAGTAGTTTTTCCTGCCCCGTTTGGACCAAGCAAACCATAAAATTCGCCTTCTTTTATTTCAATGTCAATACCTTTTAAAGCCTGAATATCGCCGTATGATTTGTGTAAATTCTTGATTTTTATCATAAATTAATTTTTGTGATAAGAAATGTATATTAGTTTTTAAATATTATATTTCCCCCAATTATTTTCTTCTAAGTGTTTTAGCTTAACAGTAATATTATATTTATTTTTAAGATGTCCGGCTAAATGTTCTGCACAAAAAACAGAGCGATGTTGCCCGCCTGTACATCCAAAATTTACCATTAAACTTGTAAAATCTCTCTCAATATAATTGTCAATGCTTTGATCAACAATTTTATAAATATTATTTAAGAATTCATTCATTTCAGGATAATCAATAAAAAAATCCCGCACAATTTTATCTTTCCCCGAAAGATTAATGTATTTTTCATATCTTCCCGGATTAGGCAAGGCTCTGCAATCGAAAACAAAACCACCGCCATTGCCTGAATTATCTTTTGGAATTTCTTTTTTATACGAGAAACTATTAATGCTTACAACTAATTTTGAGCTTGATTTTTTATTAATATTTTTTTCCTTATTTTCAATAATTTGTTCAAAAACATTAAAAAGTTCAGGCAAAATAATTTTAGGTTTATGAGTATTATAAAGCCATTCTAAATTTTTGACAGCATATTTAATGCTTTTAATAAAATGAGGTTTTTTTTCGTATAGCCCTCTAAAACCGTACGCTCCCAAAACCTGCATCAATCTTAAAAAAACAAATAAATAGTAGAAATCAACAAATTCTTTTTCATCAATATTTATATATTTTTTTACTTCTTTAATGTAATGAAGTAAAAGCTCGTCTCTTAAATTTTGTGGCAAATCGGCTTTAGCTTGAAATAATAAAGAAGCTAAATCATATTGCAATCCACCTTTCCTGCCTCCCTGATAATCAATATAATATAATTTTTCATTGTAAATTATTATATTCCGCGATTGAAAATCACGATACATAAAATAATTATTATCATTTTTTTTAAGATGATTTGTTAAGGTGTTAAAATCCTCCTCTAGTTTTTGTTCATTAAAAATAATATTATTGGTTTTCAGAAAATAATATTTAAAATAGTTTAAATCCCACAGCATAGCCTGTTTATTAAATTCTTTAACAGGATAGGTTTTTGAATAGTCGATATCTTTGCCTGCGACAATCTGGAATTTAATCAGGTCGTTAATTACGTTTTTATAAATTTTTTTAATTTTTGATTGGAAGTCTTTTTCAGTCCTTTTTTCTTCAATAACATCTAATAAAATTTTATCTCCAAGGTCTTTAATCAGATAAATATTTTTATCAAGATTTTCAGAATATATTTCAGGAACATTAAGACCTTTATTAAAAAAATGTTTTGTGAAAGAAATAAAAGCAATGTTTTCATTTCTTTTATTATTAAAAACTCCGATAGCATTTTTTGTATTACTAATAATACGAAAATATTGTCTGTTAGAGCCTGATAATGGAAGGCGTTTTATACTAATAATTTTTTCTTTCGCCCATTCCTCGAAGAGTTCAATTAAGTCGGTATTAAATGTTTTAATATTCAAAATTTTTAGTTTAAAGAAATAGATTGCCGGAAAAACATTAACTTATTTCCGGCAATCAATATTTAATTATTCAATAACTTTATGAACAGCATCAATAATAGTCCCGTCAACCCATTTAATAACAGCAACTATCTCGTCGCTAAGATTAGGTTTAGCAGGTTTACCACAAATTTTTTCAGCTTCATCTTTAAGTTCCTGAATACTTCTTAAAGGCAATCCCGAATCCTTAAGTTTTTCAATAAGATCTTTTCTGCGTGGATTTATAGCAATACCGCGTTCAGTAACAATAACGTCAATAAGCTCGCCTGGCCCGCATAATGTTGTTACCTCATCTTTTATAACAGGAATTCTATCCCTGAACAAAGGAATAGGCAGAATAGTACATTTTGCGTGGAGACAGTTTTGCCAGCCGCCAATTCCGTGGAGTAACATACCGTCGGAATGAGTTACCACATTACCGTTGAAATTAACATCTACTTCAGTAGCTCCGAGAATCATAATATCCATCATAGTAGTATAATTCCCTTTTGAATGATAATCGTAAGCATGGAAAATTGATACATCCTGATGGTTTGGGTTTTTGCGTATTGAACGGACAGCCTCAAGGTCAAAAGCTTGTGCGTCGAGGATATAATCAAGACAGCCGTCTTCTAGCATTTTAACCAAGTATTGTGTGCTACCGCCAAAAGCAAACCTGGCTTTCCAGTTTCTTTTTTTAAGAATTTCGTGGAAATAAATACCTATTGCCAAAGAAGTGCCGCCAGCACCTGCCTGAAAACAACATCCGTCGTGTAATAAACCCGCTTTATCACAAAATTTTGCTGTAAGCTCTGCAATGAGTAATCTGTCGGGGCTTTTTGTTACTTTGGTTGTGCCGGAGACAATTTTTTCAGGGATGCCAATTTTATCTACAACAACAACATAATCAACATAATTACCTTCGATTTGCATAGGTACGCAAGGGAATTTTATCAGATTATCAGTAACAACAATAACTTTGTCAGCATATTGATAGTCGCCGAGAGCATAGCCGAGAACACCGCAGGCAGAAGGTCCGTAAAGAGCATTGCCATTGCCAAAAGGGTCAGCAGTAGGAGCTGCAATAACTGCTATATCAATATGTACTTCGCCGTCTTGAATAGCCTGATATCTGCCGCCATGTGAACGTAATACGGCAGTGCCTTTCATTTTGCCTTGTGAGCAGAATTTTCCTAATGGCCCGTTCATACTTCCTTCAATTCTGTTTATTGTGCCGTCTTCAAGATATTTTATTACAGGCTCATTGCAAGGAAATGAAGCTGATGGAAACCAGACCAAATCTTTAACACCTATGTCGTGAGCTATGTCAAAAATTTTATTACTTACCAGATCGCCATTACGTAGATGATGATGTGTTGATATTGTCATTCCGTCTTTTAGCCCGCATTTCTTTAAAGCCTCTTCCAATGATGATACAACTTTGTTGCCGTCAGCAGGATAATCTATTGTTGTTGGTATAGGTGGTGCATATTTCCTGCCTGTAGGTCTGTGTTTACCCAAACCCTTAAAAGCTTCCATTTTTTGACCATTGACTTCTGTAGGAACAATTCTCCCAACAGCATTCTTTACTAATTTATCGTATTTTTTCATTACTATTTTTTTATCTGTAAATATTTAAAACAATATTTTAATGTACTGTTTTTATTTTGCTGTAAAATTAAGAATATTTCAATAATGATAAGATGATTTTTTAAGATATTTTTGATAAACGGATAATAGTTTCCTGTTTGGAGTTTTTGGTTTGTTAATGTTTATAAAAAAATAAACACAACTAAAGAGGAAAAATAAAAAACGATTGCCCAACATCTAAACATCTAATCATATAAAAACTCTGTAATGCTAACTAGCATTTACGGTTTTTATATGCATAGTTAAATCTGTCTGTCAAGGTATGCCATGCAGGCTACAGCAAAAGTACACTTCGTCAAGCTCAATGAACTGATTGGGTTGACTATTTCAGAAGATATGTGATATTGATAAATGTGGAAATGCTTTAATGTCTAAATGCTAAAATAAAAAACAGTACTAATAAATCCTTTATTAACACGGATTTAGTTGTTGTGGAATATTCAAGCATTTAGACATTAAAGCATTTTATTATTATAAGTTAATTGTTTGATAGAAACACAGAAAAATTATTTTCCATTAAATTTGTTGTAGAACCCAAAATATTAGTCTTTAAATTTTTTCAGATATTTTTTTACAGCGTCTTTATGAATAGTGAATCCCATCATTTTTAATTTAATATAATCTTTGCTGAAAAAATAATAGCCAAATTCAGGTGCAGTTTCATCGTTGTTTCTTGAGCCTGAGCTGGAGTCTTTAATAAGATACCAGTCATTTCCTTCTTTGTCAGTGTAATATCCTACAAGGTGCATACCATGGTCATCTGTAGTAGTATGATTTGAGAAACGAAACTGACGGGCACATTCGTCAATATCTTCCGAGCGTATGTCAAAAGTAGGTATCAAAGCAACATTAGTTTTTCTGGAGAAACCTGCTTCTGAAACATCACCGCCAATGCTCATTGAATATCCTTTACGAATGGCATTATGAACAATATTCATAAAATCATCAAGAGGAACATTATAATAATCTTTTGAATGCCACCAGTTGTCTTCTACTTTATATTCAACTTTCTGCCAGTAAGGTTCCTGCATATAAGATAGTATTTCAACATAATCGTCAGGGTTAATTTTTAATATATCTTTAAGATATTCCTTTGGAGTAATAGTTTTACCGTTATAATCAAATTCTACAGGAGGTTCACCAATGTAATGGTTCATAATTGCTTTAATTGTAGCAAGGTTTACTTTTTCATTCCATGCATTTGTTTTCTTTAAATTTTTAAGATAAGAACTCATTTCCTTAAACATTTTATCATGAGTATGGAATTTTCTGTCTTTAGGTAATCCATTGTAAACACTTTCAGGTACAGCGCCGTACATTTTAAATATTCTTGCTACTGCATTACCTTCAGAACCCTGGCTAAATAATGAATTACCTCTTTTTTGTATAAAGCGTCTCGCTTTTTCAACATATTCCCAGTAAACAGTATATATTTCTGATATTTTTACTTTTTGTTTTGTCAGTCTGTAAACTTCTGATTCGTAAAATGAAGTAGTGGAGAAGCACCAGCAAGTACCTGCATTACCCTGTGATATTGTAGGATTATGCCATACAGATGTGTAAAAATCAATTTTATTGGGTAAATTCATACCTGATTGATCCATAAAGAAATGTTTGTCAACTTTTTTTTCTTCATGCATTTTATCTACCATACGTACATCTTTTAAAATAGATTTCTGATAGTAGCCTGGTTCATATTCTTTAAAAAAGGCTTTGTCTTTTCTTGGTTTTTGTGAGTAGGAGAAACCACAGACAACTAATAGCAATAATAATAATGATAATTTTTTCATTGGTTAAATTTTTAAATTAATAAATTAGTTTTTATATCCCGCAAGGTTAATGTTTGTAAATATTTACAAATTTAATATTTTATTTATATGAAGAGTTTTTGTTTTAGAAATATTTTATCATTGATAGATTGTTGAATTGTTCTTTGTTGAGGAAATCAAGTAATATTCAACCAATCATTTAAAAATAAACCTGTCAGGACTTAACACGCTGATAGGTTATTATCACCTTCACCAAGTCACCTGGTCAATTCAAATCTATATTTGGTGATAAGTTAAAGAGTTTGCTTCGGTACCCCTCGCAAAGTCGTACCTATAAAATTATTTATCAAGGGTTAGTTATAGGGTTTCAAAATATTAATTGTTATGATTTTGCGAGCGTAGCGAAGCAATCTCATTAAATATATTCGTAAAATTTATTTTGTAAATCATTCCAATCAGGGTTTACACTTTTATTTTTTTTTTTTACTTTTTACTTTAGCCTTTTCTATTTTTTATTTTGTGTTCTTCCGCCTAGCGCTTTGAAAGCGCTTGACGGATTTAATTCATTTCAGAAAATTTTAATTTAAAATTTAAATTGTACTCCTGATAGCTATAGGGAGTTCTTTGTTTCTTGTTTGTTGTTGAGGAAATTGAGCAATCTTCCGATAATTATAGAAACAATTGTTTTAAATAAACCTGTCAGGACTAAAGACTCTGACAGGTTTTTATCACTATCGTTAAGTCATACTTATAAAATTATCTTAAATATGAAAAATTCAACTAAGCCCCGCCTTACGAACTAGGGAGGGGTTGGGG
>JAGGUV010000148.1 GCA_021158345.1 Bacteroidales bacterium | reverse complement strand
GGACCTTTTTTAGGTGTTTCTTTTTCATTAATGTCAGTAAAATATACAGGTGTTGGAATTGCTTCTACAATAATGGCAATAGTCCCGATATTGATAATTCCGCTTTCTGTGATATTTTTTAAAGAAAAAATTACTTTTAAAGATATTGTGGGAACTATTATAGCAGTAGGAGGGGTGGTAATATTTTTTATTTTCTAAATTAGTAACTCAGGTTAACAGAACTTCCCTTTAATTATTTAAAAGAATAAAAAAACCGCAAAAATTTATATCTCTGCGGTTTTTTATAAGGTTAAATTTATATTATTATTAATATTTCAACCATTTCCATAATTCTTTATAATTAACTTTTTTACCATACATTAAAATCCCTGTTCTGAATATTTTAGCTGCAAGCCAGGTGGTGAATAAAAATCCGCCTATTAACAGAACTATTGATAATGTTAAATCAAAGACAGGTACTCCAAAAGGTATTCTTACCATCATAATAATAGGAGAGGTGAACGGAATTATTGAAAGCCAGAATGCCACTGGCCCGTCAGGATTGTTAATGACAAATTGAGCCATTAACAATGAAATAATTAATGGGATGGTAATAGGCAGCATAAATTGTTGTGTGTCTGCTTCGTTGTCAACAGCGGCACCTATTGCAGCGAACATTGCTGCATAAAGTAGATAGCCTCCTATAAAATAAAATAAAAATGATAATATTATCACTCCAAAATCAATAGATTTAATAGCATCTATAATTTGATTTACTTCTGAATTATCTGAATTATTGTTTTGCAGTTGAGCAGTTGAGTTTTGACTTAGATTTTGATTTATTACAATGTTTTGTTGAGTTTTGTTGATGTCAGAATTCTTAATGCTAAAATTTGTCTGGTAAATTCCAACAATAGCAAAAGTAAAAACCACCCATAAGATAAATTGTGTTAAGCCAACAAGAGCTATACCAACAACTTTGCCCATCATCAACTGAAAAGGTTTTACTGACGAAATAAGTATTTCAACAATTCTGTTTGATTTTTCTTCTATAAAGCCACGCATAACCATAGAGCCATACATAAAAATAAAAATATAAATTAGAAATCCTGCAATAAAGCCAATACCCATACTTAGCTCCGTATTGCTTTTTTCTTCTTTGCCTCCTTCGTTAAGTTTTATTGTTGATAGCTTTACTGATGTTTTTATTGATTTCAGTATATCCTCGTCTATTCCTGAAGCTTTTAGTTTTAAGCTTTCTACCTCTTTTTTTATCGTGTTTCTAATATAATTTTTAATAATAATATTGGGCTGTTTGTTTGAATATAAAATACAAGAATCTGGAGCTGATAATTCAGTTTTTGGGATATAAAGAATTGCATATAAATTGCTTTCATCAAATGTAGCTTTGGCAGTAGTGATATCAGAATTTAAAATTTTAAAAGTCAAATTATCATCATTAGAAAATTTGTTTTGAAAGATACCAGTTTCGTCAACAATACCAATAGTTTTTTCCTGGTCGGATTTCTGTGAAATATAAGCAGGAATAATAAACAATGCAGCCATTAATATAGGTCCGAGAATAGTCATTATTATAAATGATTTTTTCTTTACTCTTGTAAGATATTCTCTTTGTATTATTAAAAATATTTTTTTCATCTGAGATAAATATTAGTTTTCATTGACTTTTTTAATAAAAATATCATTCATAGTAGGCAAAACTTCAATAAATGAATGAATGCTGACATGAGGCAAGAGGGTTTGAATAAGGTCGTTCGAAGTATATGTTTTAGGAATTTGAATTTTAGCCTTTATCAAATCTTCATCTTTATTCTGTTCAATTAATGTAAAATCAGGATTTAATATTGATTTTATATCATCTTTGAAATTATTAAACAATACTTCGTAAGTATTAGATTTATAGGCTTTTTTTATATCTTTCATCTTGCCTTGCAAAATCGTTTCTGAATTATTTATAAGAGCAATATAGTCGCACAATTCTTCAACAGAAGCCATATTATGAGTGGAAAATATTACTGTAGCTCCTTGATTTCTTAAATTTAGAATTTCATTTTTAATGATGTTGACATTAATAGGGTCAAGGCCGCTAAAGGGTTCGTCAAAAATCAGGAGTTTAGGATTATGAATTATTGTTACAACAAATTGAATTTTTTGCTGCATACCCTTTGACAGTTCTTCAACTTTTTTGTTCCACCACGATTCAATATTTAATTTTTCGAACCAGTATTTTAGTCTTTTCACAGCTTCTTGTTTACTTAATCCTTTAAGCTGAGCAAGATAAATAGACTGTTCCGATACTTTCATTTTTTTATAAAGACCTCTTTCTTCAGGTAAATAACCGATTTGAAAGATGTCTTTTGCTTCAAGTTTTCTGCCATCAAATAATAAAGTGCCATTGTCAGGGGCTATTATTTGATTTATTATTCTGATAAGAGTCGTTTTGCCGGCTCCGTTTGGACCTAATAAACCAAAAATACTTTGTTGGGGAACTTCAATGCTTACGTTTTGCAATGCAGTAACATTGGCGTAATGTTTTGTTATTTCTTTTGCTGAAAATAAATTCATATTTTTTGATGTGATTAATAATTTTTTTGTTCTTATTTAAATCATATAGAACCTTTTTCTGATTTGACACAAAATTATTAGTTTTTTTTAAGTTTCCAATAATTATTTTAAAAATTGATGAAATAGAAATAAAAAAAAGCCATTGTAAAAATCAGTTTTCGCAATGGCTTTCAAGTATTGTATGATTTGTTTCAGAAAAAATTACTGATTAAAATATTCTTTCATTTTATCGAAAAAGCTTTTATCTTTTGAAGTTGGATTAGGAGCAAAATTATTAGAATTTCTTAATTGTTCTAAAATAGATTTTTCGCTTCCGGAAAGTTTTTTTGGAGTCCAGACATTAATATTTACAAGCAAATCACCTTTTCCGTATGAGTTAACATCAGGTAAACCTTTGCCTTTAAGTCTGAAAGTTTTTCCTGGTTGAGTGCCTGCAGGAATTTTTATTCTTGCTTTACCTTCGATAGTAGGTACTTCAATTGTTATGCCAAGAGCAGCATCAGGAAAACTGATATAATGATCATATAAAAGATTTTTCCCATCACGAATTAAAGAAGGATGAGGAGTTTCTTCAATAAGAATAATCAGGTCTCCATTGATACCGTTTCGTGCAGCAGCATTTCCTTTCCCTCTTAATGAAAGTTGCATGCCTTCTGATACTCCGGCAGGTATTTTTATTGTGATTATTTCTTCTCCTTTAACAATGCCATTTCCTGCACAACGAATACATTTATTTGTGATTATTTGGCCTTCTCCACCACAAGTAGGACAAACAGATGATGTTTGCATTTGTCCTAAGAAAGTATTAGTTACTCTTGTAACCTGACCAGTTCCGTGGCAGGTGGGACAAGTTTTGTATGATGAACCGCCTTTTGCTCCTGTTCCGTTACATTCCTGGCATTTAACATATTTCTTTACTTTTATTTTCTTTTCAACACCATTTGCAATGTCTTTAAGAGATAGATTTACTTTAACTCTAAGGTTAGAGCCTTTGTTAACATGTCTTCTTCTTTGTCTGCTACTGCTACCGCCAAAGCCACCAAAGTCGCTAAATCCACCACCAAAAGCGCTGCCAAAAATGTCGCCAAAATGGCTGAAAATGTCATCCATGCTCATACCATGACCACCAAAGCCTGCACCATTTCCTAAGCCTGCATGTCCGAATTGATCGTATTTTGAACGTTTTTCGGGATTGCTTAATACTTCGTAAGCTTCTGCTGCCTCTTTAAATTTTTCTTCTGCCTCTTTGTTGCCAGGATTCCTGTCAGGATGATATTTTAATGCTTTTTGCCTGTATGCTTTTTTTATCTCTGTATCACTTGCATCTTTTGATACTCCCAATACTTCGTAATAATCTCTTTTAGACATCTAATAGTAAGTTTTATTTTTTTATTCTCCAATTACAACTTTGGCATATCTTATTACTTTGCCGTTTAACATATATCCTTTTTCAATAACGTCAACATTTTTGCCTTTTAGTTTTTTTGATGGTGCGGGAATTTTTGTTACTGCTTCGTGATAATCCGTATCAAATTCTTTATTTAAAGCATCAATTTCTTTTAAGCCTTTTTGTTTAAGGATATTAAGAAATTTTTTGGTGATTAATTCCAATCCTTCTTTAAAATTAGTTGTATTATCTGTTTCTTCAATAATTTTTTTTGCTCTTTCGCAATCATCAAGAACCGGCAGCAAAGATAAAATTATTTCCTCAGCAGCCGTTTTGTTTAATTCAAGTTTTTCTTTTAAAGTTCGCTTCCTATAATTATCAAATTCAGAATAAAGCCTTAAATATTTGTCGTTCATCTCGTTATATTTCGCCTCAAATTCTTCTGCTTTGGACATTTTTTTTGTTGTTTTTTTGGGGCTTTTCTTTTTTGTTGTTTTTTGAGTTTTTTTATGCCCTTTTTGGGCTTCAGCTTTTTGTTCTTTATCTTTAGTTACTTCTTTCAGGTCAATATTTTTTATTTCTTCTTTTTGTTGTTTTTCAGACATATCTTCACTTTTTTTTAATGATCAATTTTGATTGTGCTAATCAAATAATTTGCCATTCTATAAATTTTGACAAATTGTCAGCAAAATATTAAATTGAACCGATATTTATTTTTTAAGTAAGAAATTATAAGTTTGAAACAGGGGTTCAATTTTTTAAATAGCTTTATAAAATTAGAAAGTAAATAGTGTTTGATTCAAAATGAAAATTGAGTGTTTAATTTTTATAATAAGATTGTGTTATTTAAGAAATTTTTAATAAACAATGATTCAATAATATAAAAAAGTTAACCTTCAATTCTTTTAATGTTAGCGCCTAATTTTTTAAGTCTGATATCAATATTTTGGTAGCCACGGTCAATTTGTTCGATATTGTGAATGATGCTTTTTCCCTGAGCCGACAAGGCAGCAATTAAAAGAGAAACACCGGCACGGATATCAGGCGAAGTCATTTCAATACCTTTAAGAGGTTGCTTGTTGTCAAGACCGATAACAGTGGCACGGTGTGGGTCGCATAAAATTATTTGAGCCCCCATATCAATAAGTTTATCAACAAAGAACAGTCTGCTTTCGAACATTTTTTGATGTATAAGCACGCTGCCTTTTGCTTGAGTAGCAACAACAAGGCAAATGCTAATCAGGTCGGGAGTGAATCCTGGCCAGGGAGCATCGGAAATAGTCATTATTGAGCCGTCAATAAATTTTTGTATTTCATAATGTTTCTGTTCAGGAATTATAAGGTCGTTATTGTTTTGAATAATTTTTATTCCAAGACGTGAAAAAATTTTAGGAATAATACCAAGCTCCTGAAAGGCAACATTTTTTATTTTTATTTCGGAATTTGTCATGGCAGCAAGTCCGATAAAACTGCCTACTTCAATCATATCAGGCAATATTGTATGTGTGCAGCCATTAAGTTTTTTAACACCATTAATTGTTAAAAGATTAGAACCAACGCCTTTAATATTAGCACCCATATTTATCAACATTTTACATAGTTGTTTTATGTATGGTTCACAGGCAGCATTAAAAATTGTTGTTTTGCCCTCGGCTAAAACAGCGGTCATAATAATATTTGCAGTACCTGTAACAGAAGCTTCGTCTAAAAGCATATAAGTGCCTTTGAGTTTCGAGGCATCAACTTTATATAAATCATTGGTTTTGTCTAAAGTAAATTTAGCGCCAAGTTTTTGTAAGCCAAAAAAGTGAGTATCAGTTCTTCTTCTCCCGATTTTATCGCCGCCGGGATGAGGCAGGTATCCTTTTCCAAAGCGTGCAAGTATTGGCCCCAGAATCATTATTGAGCCTCTTAATTTAGCACTCTTGGTTTTAAATTCCTCTGTCTTTAAAAAGTTCAGGTTAATTTCATCTGCTTTTAATGAAAATTGCTCTTTTCCTGTATTATTAATTTTTACACCAAAACATTTTAATATATCTAATAATTTATTTACGTCTCTGATGTTAGGAACATTATTTAAAAATATTGTTTCAGAAGTTAGTAAAGCAGCACAAATAACTTGTAAAGCTTCGTTTTTAGCACCTTGGGGTGTTATTTCACCTTTTAATTTTTTACCTCCGATTATTTCGAATGAGCTCATATTGTTTTTTTAAAGAAGCTAAATTATAAAAAAAAATCCTTTGATTGTTTAATATTCAAAGGATTTTAGTCATTTTTAAAATGTTTTTAAAAGATGTTATTATTTTTTTCTTTCTCTTTTGATTCTATCTCTGCTATCTCTGCTGTCTCTGCTGTCTCTGCTTCGTGGGCTATATCCATCTTTTTGTTTGCTTACAAATCTTTTTTTCCTTCTTTGTGAAAGAATTTCGCTTGTAGATTTAAGAGTATAATCGTCGTCAAGTTTTAATTTGTTTTCTGAAAGTTGAGCAAGATGGTCGGTGATTAAGTTATCATTAACAGAATCTCTATTCCAGTGTAAGTATGACTTTTTTAAATGATTAGCAATAGCTTTTACTAAGGCTTCTTTTTCAGGACCTTCTTCATATTCTGTAGCTTTCTCAATCATTTTAACAATATTTTTACCATAGTGTCGGAATTCAATATTATTAGTATGATAAGGAAGTTTTTCAGGTTTGGTGTAAAGTACTTCTTTTGATGGAGGAGGATAAGGAGCATCAATATCTAATTTAAAATCAGAAATAATAAATAAATGATCCCAAAGTTTTTGTTTTGTGTCTAATGTTGAATTATTATTAGTTTCAGGGTTAATCTGTCCCATGATATTTATTATCATGTAAGCTAATTCTTTTCTTTTTTCTTTATCCTCAATAGCTATAGTATAGTCAACTAATTTTTGAATATTCCTACCATACTGGGGAATTACTAATTTTTTACGAGTAGTATTATATTCCATTTTTTATTTGATATTTTGTTTTTTTTTTAATAAAAAAAATTATTTTGTTAAAATTATTTTATTGTAGAATAGGGCGATAATCACATAGTGCCTGTCTATAAGTGTTTAGTTCAGAATATTCGAGTTTGTCCCGATAACTATCGGGACGATAGCTGCCGGAACGAAGAAAGAGAACATTATGGATAAACACAAATTAGAATTTAATTGCTAATTAAAAATTCGATGTGCAAATGTATAAAAAAAAATAACTTTAAAAAGTTATTTTTAAAAAAATTTTAATTAGTGTCTATCTATAAAGTCGGGGAAAAACAATTTTTTTACACTTTTTATAAAATCATTTTTTTGAATTTATAAAAATTTATAAAAAATGTTTATTATTTAGTTTGAGACTAAATAATTTCTATTTTTTAGTTTTT
>JAGGUV010000146.1 GCA_021158345.1 Bacteroidales bacterium | reverse complement strand
GATGCAACGCTTAATATTATTGCTACTGCTGCTGTGATTGCTAAAATATATGTTTTCATGGCTTTGTTTTTTTATTATTTATTAAAGTTGTTTTTTTGTTAGTAATTTGTTCGATTTTTAGAAGAAAATATTCATTTATGAATATTTTTTATTTTCTACAATCTATCAATCAACTAATTATATTAATGAGACGAAGATGCTTTGTAAATGTTACAGTTTTAACAAATTTTAACAAAAGATGTTTGTGAATAATAATTGAAGATGTGGTAAATCAGGTTGTTAAATAAAAAGAAATTATTTTTGTTTTCCCTCTAAAACAATAACAATTTCGCCTTTTATTTTTTTATCTTTATAATAATTAAGCAATTCCTGAATACTCCCTCTTATTGTTTCTTCATGAATTTTAGAAATTTCTCTGGATACAGAAATTTTTCTTTCAGGGCCGAAATGTTCTAAAAATTGTTCAAGAGTTTTTAATAATCTAAAAGGCGATTCGTAGAAGATCATAGTGTATGTTTGTTCTCTAAGTTGGTTCAGTTTAGTAAGTCTGCCTTTTTTATGTGGCAAAAAACCTTCAAAAACAAATTTTTCGCAAGGCAATCCTGAATCAACAAGAGCAGGCACAAAGGCAGTAGCCCCCGGCAAACATTCAACGGGAATATTGTTTTTAACACATTCTCTTATGAGGAAAAACCCCGGGTCAGAAATTGATGGAGTGCCTGCATCTGTTGCCAGCGCCAGTGTCTCTCCGCTTTTCAGTCTATTTATTATGCTGTCAGTAATTTTATGTTCATTAAATTTATGATAAGGGAGCATTTTGCTTTCAATATTATAATGTTTAAGCAAAATATTTGTTTTCCGTGTATCCTCAACCAAAATTATATCAGCTTCTTTTAGGATACGTATTGCCCGGAATGTAATATCCTCAAGATTGCCGATAGGTGTTGGGACAACAAATAATTTACACATTTAATATCGTCTTTTTATTAAATTATTTAAAAGTTTAAAGGCATCAGAATTACTATCCCAGGAATAAATTTCTTTTAACTCATTAAAATATTCCATTGCTTTTTCAAAATTTTCAAAATCATTTAATTTAATGATTGAATTATAATATTCCTGCATACTGCCATTAAATAAATCATTTATAAATAAAAATTTTTCATTTATTCCGATAGCAGATTTTAAATCATTGATTTTATCGTTTTGCAATTTTGTAACAATACTATTGTCTTCAATTTCTTCTGTAATTTTTTCGAGTAATGATTTATGCTCACTTTTTAAAGTGTCAGCAATAGGAGGTCTATAATCAGAAAAAAGATCGACTTGTTTTTCCGGTTTAATTTTTTCAGGTTCTTTTTCAAATTTTTTCTTACTTTCTTTCTTGGGAATTATTTCTTTAATGGGAACATTTTCATTTTCAGTAGGGATTTCTATTTTATTTTCCTCATCCTGAATTATTTTTTCTTCCACCTGAACATTTTCTATTTTTTCTCCGGAAATAATATTATTGGTTTTTTCATACTGCACCTTAACCTCTTCTTCCATTTTGTGCCTTTGTTTTTCAGCAATAATATTATCAATTAAAGTCTGCTTTTTGTCTTCCGAAGCTTTAATTTTTTGACTTTCTGTGATATGTGAATCTTTATTTAAAGCTTTATTTTTTATATTTAAATCACAAAACTTATCATAAAGATTCTGTATCTTAGTCATTATCAAATCAATTTCTATTTGAGATATCTTTGATTGATTATCTAAAGAAAGATGAGTTTGATTTTTTATGTTTTCTATCAGAAAAAATATTTCTGATTTAATATCATTAATATCCATTTTTTTATTTTAGTAAAAACAAAAATTATACGAGGTTTTATTTAAATTTGTATTTATAAACGTCAACAATATTTCAAAAGTATAAAAAATAACTAATAATAAAAATGTTTTTAGAAGAGAAAACTAACAAAGAAGAAAAACGTGGCAGTTTGGAGGTTATCTGCGGGTCTATGTTTTCAGGAAAAACCGAAGAATTAATAAGAAGATTAAAAAGGGCAAAAATAGCCAGACAAAAAGTAGAAATTTTCAAACCGTCAATAGATGTAAGATATGATGAAGAAGATGTTGTTTCGCATGATAAAAATGTAATACATTCAACACCTGTACAATCATCATCGGAAATACTTTTACTTGCTAATAATGTTGATGTTGTTGGCATTGATGAAGCACAATTTTTTGATATGGAGCTGGTAAATGTTTGCAACGCATTGGCGAATAGCGGGGTACGTGTTATTGTTGCAGGACTGGATATGGATTTTCAGGGAAAGCCCTTTGGACCTATGCCTTCGCTTTTAGCTACTGCCGAATATATTACTAAAGTACATGCTATTTGTATGAATTGTGGTAATCTGGCTCAATATTCACATCGTATTGTTTCGGGTGACAAATTAGTTGTTCTTGGAGAAAAAGAATCTTATGAGCCTTTATGCAGAAAATGTTTTATTGAGAAAACAAAAAAAATATCACAATAATTTCATCCTTATCGTATTAATATTTTTTTTCTCTTATAATTATTTAATTTTGCATTGTTTTATAATAATTAATTATTGACTAAATAATGTCTTAAAAAAAATGAAAAAAATAACTACTTATATTTTTGTTTTAATATCAATTGTATTTATTACATCATGTAATAACAATGTATCTGATAAAAAACAAAATCAGGAGAAGGAAGAAACTAAATCTGTTAATACACAAAAAACATCAGATGAATCCGTTTTAACAGGAAATGAAAGAATAGTTTTATTAAGCACGGATTTTGGAGATATAAAAATTGCTTTATATGATGGCACACCAAAACACAGAGACAATTTTATAAAATTAACAAAAGAAAAATATTTTGATGGTTTGTTGTTTCACAGAGTTATTAAAAATTTTATGATACAAGGAGGAGACCCAAATTCAAGAAATGCGGTACCTGGTGTTATGCTTGGTGATGGAGGTCCGGGATATCAAATTCCTGCTGAATTTTTACCTGAGAAATATTTTCATAAGAAAGGAGCTATTGCTGCTGCACGCGAAGGTGATAATATTAATCCCGAAAAAAAATCTGTAGGTTCTCAGTTTTATATTGTTCAGGGAAAAACCTGGGATGACGAAACTCTTGATAAAATTGAAAAAGCTAATAATATTAAATATTCTGAAAAACAGAGAAATATTTATAAAACAATAGGCGGCACTCCTTTCCTTGACGGAAATTATACTGTTTTTGGTGAGGTGATAGAAGGTATTGAAGTTGTTGACAAAATTGCATCTGTGCAAACAAACAAGGCTGACAGACCTGTTAAAGATATTAAAATGAATATTAAAATTTTAAAGTAATTTATTGATGAAAAAAGCAATTTCGTTTTTAATAGTTTTTCTTTTAACACTTACTTTTGGCTTTTCACAAAATTTACAAAAAGAAAAAAACGTAAAAATATTAATACATACAGATTACGGAGATATAACAGCAATTTTATACAACAAAACTCCGTTGCACAGAGATAATTTTGTAAAACTTGTAAATTCGGGATATTATAACGGGTCAATTTTTCACAGGGTGATAAACAATTTTATGATACAGGGAGGTCATGGTGCAGACGGAAGTGTTGACCCCGGATATACAATTCCCGCAGAATTTGTACCTGAATATTATCATAAAAAAGGAGCTTTGGCAGCAGCAAGACAAGGTGATAAAGTAAATCCCGAGAAAAAATCGTCCGGCTCTCAGTTTTATATTGTTCAAGGTAAAAAATGGAATGATAAATTCCTTAACAAAATCGAAATAAAAAATAATATTAAATACACAGAGGAACAAAAACAGATATATAAAACCATAGGTGGTACACCTTTTCTTGATGGAAACTACACAGTTTTCGGTGAAGTTGTTAAAGGGTTTGATGTTGTTGATAAAATTGCAGTAGTGCAAACGAACAAGGCAAATAAACCTATTAATGATGTTAAAATGACTATAAAAATCATAAAATAATTATGCAAATAAAAATTCAAAAAATATTAGAAGAAGTAACGCAGTTAAATGTTAAAAATAAACAAGAATTAGAAGAATTCAGAGTAAAATTTTTAGGCAAAAAAGGATATATAAATGACCTTTTTAGCGAGTTTAAAAATGTTCCCAGTGAAAAACGTAAAGAAATTGGTCAAAAGATAAATAATCTTAAAATAGAGGTACAAAAAAAAATTAATCTGTTAAAGGATTCATTTGAAAACAACGAAGAAGAATTAGAAATAAAAAAAGATTTAACCTTGCCTGTTGATTTTGAAAATTTAGGTGCACGTCATCCTCTTTCAATTGTTTATAATGAAATTGTTAATATATTTTCAAGAATAGGTTTTAATGTATCGGAAGGACCTGAGATAGAAGATGAATGGCATAATTTTTCAGCATTAAATTTTCCTGAAGAGCATCCTGCCCGCGACATGCAGGACACTTTTTTTATAGAAAACAATCCAAACGATATAAAAAATCAGGTTGCTTTACGTACTCATACATCATGTGTTCAGGCACGTGTTATGGAAAGCAGCAAACCGCCAATAAGGACAATTTCTCCGGGTAGAGTTTTCCGTAACGAAGCCATTTCTGCAAGAGCACACTGTATCTTCCATCAGGTTGAGGGCTTGTATATCGACAAAAACGTTTCGTTTGCCGATTTAAAACAAACTCTGTTATACTTTGCAAAAGAGATGTTTGGTGAAAGCACAAAAATACGTTTCCGTCCTTCATATTTTCCTTTTACAGAACCTTCGGCAGAATTGGATGTTACTTGTAATATCTGCGGAGGAAAAGGCTGTAACGTATGTAAATATACAGGCTGGCTTGAAATTCTCGGCTGTGGTATGGTCGACCCTAATGTTTTGAAAAATTGCGGTATTGACAACGAAAAATATACAGGCTTTGCTTTTGGTATGGGTATTGAACGTATTGCTATGCTAAAATATCAAATTAACGACCTTAGATTATTTTTTGAAAATGATATGGGTTTCCTTAAACAGTTTGAATCTGCTATTTAATTGTCAGACGCATACCATTCGGCATAAGATGAATCTGTTTCATAAAGTCTTATGCTGAAAAGTTTAACATTTTTGGGGAGTTTGGATTTTAAAATTTTTGCAATTTCAATTATTATATTTTCAGTAGTAGGCTGTGATTGCATTAATATTATTCTTTCATAATTTTTTTTTAAAGGTTTAATAAGACTTTCGGGCATATTAGAATTTAACACCAAAGAATGATCATATTTTTCAATAATTGATTTTTTAACAATATCTTTCAATAAAGAAAAATCTAAAACCATTCCGTTTTTAGGAGATTTGTCATCCTGAAGAGGCTGACCTGTAACAGTAACAAATAATTTATATGAATGTCCGTGAATATTTTTACAAAGTCCGTCATAGCCCATTAAGGCATGAGCCATTTCAAAATCAAATTTTTTAGTAATACGTATTAATGTCATAAAAAATTATTTTACTATTTTTAAATTTAAATAAAAATTATCGTTTACTAAATTAACAAAATATATTCCTCTG
The DNA here is from genome assembly GCA_021158345.1 of Bacteroidales bacterium. Lineage (GTDB taxonomy): Bacteria > Bacteroidota > Bacteroidia > Bacteroidales > AUK083 > AUK083. The sequence continues at coordinate 4,680 of JAGGUV010000146.1, read as the reverse complement.
TTAAAATATTTAGTGTTTAATTTTATTAAATTCCCTGTAATTTGATAATTAGTCTCAATTTTTCTTCCTGTAATATCAGTAATAAAAATTTCAAAATCAGAAATTCGTTGAATTTTGTTAATACTAATAAAACAATAATCAATAACAGGATTTGGATAAACATTAATATCAGAAGCAGAAATATAAAAATCATTAACAGAGGCAGAAGAATCCCATATTCTGAAAGCGTATTCGGGATGGTCAATAAAAGGATTTCTGTTTTCTTGTATCTGATAAACAGCATTATTTCTGTCAATTTCTTTTTGGCTGACAGGGTCATTGTCATTCCAATTTCTCAACATATTTAAAGCCCAGGGTTTAAGTTGTGAACGGCTAACCATTCCATTTGATTGCCAGGAGCCATCTTCAGAATAATATCTGACAGACATATAAAAATATGATCTGGCAAAATCGCCTTTGTATTCATCAATGGGTTCAAACACAATGCCTGAATAACCGGGATAGGAACAATTGCCTAATTTGCTGCCGTTTTGAGATGTCCACGTAGGATTTGAAACCTCTCCGTAAGGATAATTGCTCCTTTTACTGTTAACATACCCATCAGTAGGATAAATATGAAATAAATCGGAATACATAGGATATACTTTTCCACCGAACCAGCTTTTTGGCCATGAATGTTCTCTATTGTAACAATCTCCTTCATGGGAATAATTACCACATTGATCAGAACTTACAAAATTGTAAGAATACGGAGGTGTGCCTCCTGGAACATCTGAATACATATCCCAAACCTTACCATTAGGTTTTTTATCTGTCTGCTCAAAATATGTATGTAAAGAATTATATGATACAGAATTATGATTTTTAATTATTTGATGTAATGCTTCCTGTAATTCTTGTCCTGTTAATCCGTCAGCAGAATCATAATAACCTGCGGGAATTTGCGAATAAAGATTACCTAAGAATAAAAATGTTAATATTACTATTGCTAAAAATTTTTTCATTGTTAAATTTTATTAATCTTCTGTTAAAAAAATAAGTTTGCAAAATTATAATATAAAGTTTTCAACAATAATTTTTAATGCAAAAATTATCATTACAATACCACCAAATTTTTTTACTCTTTTTTCAAATATTGCAGCAGGAAGTTTTTTATTAACAAAAAATCCTAAAAAAGACATAAAAAAAGCAGACAAAAACACTGCAATAAAAGCCATTGAAATATTTATTTGAATGAAATAAAAACCTAGTCCGAGAATAAAAGCATTAATGCTTGTTGCTGCCGATAATATCACCAAAACAAATGTTTTGTCAAGGCTAAAATTTTTGTTTAAATATTTTTTAGCCCCTGAGTCGAAAATCATTTTAATACCGACAATAAAAAGCATTATCATACAAATATAATCTCCTGCTCCCTCCAACATATTTTTTAATAAAGAGCTTGTATAGATACCGAGAACAATAAAAACTCCCTGAAAAACAGATAAAAAAAGGACTGTCTTTAAAATTTTGAAAATAAGATTCCTGCCTTTTCTGAATCCGCAGGCATAAGTAATTGCAAGAGGCTCCACTGACAGAGCTAAAGATATAATTATTAATTCATATAAAGGCATAATTAAAATTATTTGAAAATTAGTTTAAGAATTTTTTCTAACCAAACAGCATCAATATTATCAAAAGAATTTATTGTGCTGCTATCAACATCAAGTACTCCGATAATTTTGTTACTGTCATCAAAAAAAGGAATAACAATTTCGGATTTTGTACGGGAATCACAGGCAATATGTCCGGGAAATTTATCAACATCAGGAACTATAATTGTTTTTTTATCATTAACACATTTCCAGCAAACACCTGTATCTTTTTTTAATATCTGACAAGCCACAGGTCCCTGATACATTTTCACAATTAACTCTTCATCTTTTAAAAAATAAAATCCCGTCCAGAAAAAATTATCCATTTTATGATGTAATACAGCAATAACAGTAGCCATTCGAGCTTCCATATCATTGCTTTTTACAATCAAACTCTGTAATTGACTGTAAATACGTTCGTATCTTTTTCCTTTTTTATCTTTTATCATAAATACAAAATTATAAAAAATACCAACGAATGATAAGGAATGGCAGGTTAAAAAAAACCCGCAAAGCTAGAAAGCTATGCGGGCATAAAAATAAGGTAAAATATATGTATTAAATTTTTTCAAGTTCAACAGTAAAGTGACGTAAAATAGGAGCTTCTTTTACTATTTTATATCCTGTAGTAATAGAATCTCTTCTGTCGAAAACATTTTTCAAAGCTACAGCAATAACATCCATATGATTATTAGTGTAAACCCTGCGAGGAATAGCAAGACGTAAAAATTCAAGTTTAGGATATCTGTTTTCACGTGTTACAGGGTCTCTGTCAGCCAACAAAGTACCAATTTCAACACCACGAATCCCGGCTTCAAGGTATAATTCAACAGCTAAGGTCTGAGCCAGATATTGTTCTTTTGGTAAATTGTGGAGAATTTTTTTAGCATCAACAAAAATAGCATGGCCACCAACAGGTTCCTGAAAAGGAATACCAAATTCTCTTAGTTTTGCGCCAAGATATTCTACTTGTTTAATACGTGTTTCAAGATAATCAAATTCAGTGCCCTCATCTAAGCCCTGAGCTAAAGCATTCATATCACGCCCTGACATACCGCCATAAGTTATATAGCCTTCAAACATAATGTTATAAACACATGCTTTTTTGAATAATTCTTCATCTCTGAAACCAATGAAACCACCCATATTTACAATTGCATCTTTTTTAGCACTCATTGTCATTGCATCAGCATATGAATACATTTCTTTTACTATTTCTTTAATAGTTTTGTTTTCGTAACCTTTTTCACGGGTTTTAATAAAGTAGGCATTTTCAGCAAAACGTGCTGAATCATAAAATACTTTAACGCCATATTTATCAGCTAAAGCTCTAACACCTTTTATATTTTTTAAAGAAACAGGTTGCCCTCCTGATGAATTACATGTAACTGTAATAATTATCATAGGAATTTTTTCTCTCGGATATTTTTTTAATACATCTTCAAGTTTGTTTAAATCAAGATTTCCTTTAAAAGGATGAACCAAAGTAGTGTCAAAAGCTTCATCAATAGTACAGTCAACAGCAGTAGCTTTTCTGAATTCAATATGTCCTTTGGTAGTGTCGAAGTGGGAGTTGCCGGGAACAATATCGCCTTCTTTAACAGTAGCTGAGAAAAGAACATTTTCAGCAGCTCTTCCCTGATGTGTTGGGAGGAAATAATCATATCCAAAAATTTCTTTAATTTTATTTTTTAATTTAAAATAAGAAGTAGCTCCTGCATAACTTTCATCGCCAAGCATAAGTGCAGACCATTGTCTGTCGCTCATAGCTCCTGTGCCTGAATCTGTTAATAAATCTATAAATACTTGTTCGCTTTTTAGATTAAATAAATTATATTTTGCTTCTTTAATCCATTTTTCACGGTCTTGCCTTGTGCTTTTTTTTATTGGCTCAACCATTTTAATTTTATATGATTCTGCAAATGGTAATTCCATAATATAATATTTTTTAAATTTTTTTTAATAAGATTTGTTTGAAAAATAAGTATTGATAATGTGTAGAATTCTTAATAATTATATGAATCCCTGTTTTTGATATTTAAAAAAGTTTTTCTTTTGTAGATAAATAAAAAAGATAAATTTTTCATAATTTATAATTTTCTACAAAATTAAAAAAATAATACAAATAATTTAAAAAAATATTTTTAAGGCTCTGAAATTAAAATGTAAAAAAAAATAATATATTAACTTTAAATTCGCAAATTACTTAGTAGCGTGTGTGACAGTGTTGGCGTAGCACAGCTAAGAGCATAGCAGATGTAGACTTTATTACTAAGAGAAGGTCTGAATGAACATTCCCAACAATGGCGTGCAGTTTGGCTTTGCATAAGATTTAGTTTGCTAATATTAGGTATTAACAATAAAATTTACTTTGTTGGTTTACATTATATTTTTAATTTTGTGGGCAAAAAAAAATAAATAAAATACATAAAATGATAATAACAAAATTAGACCAAATGTTTGAAGCCCTTAAGGGCAAAGAAAAAAAAAGACTTGTAGGTGCATGGGCAGTTGATACTCATACTATAGATGCAATAAATCAAGCTGTAAATATGGGAATTGTTAATGCAACTTTGGTTGGTGATGAAAAATTAATACAAGAAGTTTGTGAACAAGAAAACATTGATATTAAAAATTTTATTGTTGTTCATGCTGATACAGATATAGAAGCTGCTGCTAAATCTGTTGCTCTGATAAACGCGGGAGAAGGTGATATTTTAATGAAAGGTTTAATAAGCACAGATAAATATATGCACGCAATACTAAACAAAGAAAATGGCTTGCTCACTCCTAAGGCAATATTAAGTCATGTTTCTGTAATAGAAAACCCCAATTATCATAAACTTATTATTTGTGGTGATGTAGCAGTATTACCCTTACCTGATTTAAAACAAAAAATTGCTATCACAAATTATCTTATTCAGGCTGCAAAAGCTTTAGGAATAGAACAACCAAAAGTAGCAGTAATAGCTGCATCAGAACAAGTATTACCATCAATGCCTGCTTCTGTTGATGCAACTATTTTATCAAAAATGGCTGAGAGAGG
>JAGGUV010000190.1 GCA_021158345.1 Bacteroidales bacterium | reverse complement strand
TCAATTTCGTTTAGAATAACTTTTCTTAATCTAATTGAGCGTGGAGTAACTTCAACGTATTCGTCTTTATTGATGTATTCCATAGCTTGTTCCAGAGAAAATTTCCTTGGCGGGATAATTAATATTTTATCATCAGCACCTGAAGATCTCATATTTGATAATTTTTTTGTTTTAGTAACATTAATAACAATATCTTTTTGCCTTACACTTTCGCCAATTACCTGCCCTGCATAAATTTTATCGCCCGGAATAATAAAAAATTTACCTCTGTCCTGAAGTTTATCAATAGAATAAGCAACAGCAGTGCCTGTTTCCATAGCTATTAAAGCACCATTTCTTTTATTTAATAATTCGCCTTTCCAGGGTTCGTATGCTTTAAAACGACTGGCAATTATTGCTTCTCCTTCTGATGCTGTTAATAATGAATTTCTTAAGCCTATTAAGCCTCTCGAAGGAATATTAAATTCCAATTGTAATCTGTCGTTAACAGTTTCAATATTTACAACTTCGCCTTTACGCATGCTTACAATTTCAATAATTTTTCCTGAGAATTCTTCAGGAACAATAATTGTAAGAACTTCTATAGGTTCGCATTTTTTACCGTCGATTGTTTTAATAATTACCTGTGGTTGTCCCAACTGAAATTCATAACCTTCTCTTCGCATTGTCTCCACTAAAATAGAAAGATGTAATATTCCTCTGCCGTAAACTGTTAACATATCAGGCGAATTAGTTTCTTCAACTCTTAAAGCAAGATTTTTTTCTGTTTCTTTATAAAGTCTTTCGCGTATATGTCGTGAAGTAACATATTTACCTTCTTGTCCGTAAAATGGTGAGTTGTTAATAGTAAACAACATACTCATTGTCGGCTCATCAATATGAATTGGAGGTAGAGGTTCAGGATTTTCATAATCTGCTACTGTATCTCCAATATCAAAATTTTCTAATCCCATAATAGCACATATCTCTCCTGAATATACTTTGTCTTTTCTTTTTTCTTTACCTAAACCTTCAAATACATATAATTCTTTAATTGTGGATTTTACAATTTTTTTGTCTTTTTTTACTAATGACACGTTCATGCCTGCCTGTATATATCCGCGTGAAAGTTTTCCTACTGCTATCCTGCCAATATATGATGAATAGTCTAATGATGTTATCTGCATCTGTGGACTTCCTTCTGTGTATTTCGATTGAGGTATGTCTTTAATAATAGTATCTAATAAACAGCTAATATTATTTGTGGGTTTTTTCCAGTCATACGACATCCAACCTTGTTTTGAAGAACCATAAATTGTTGTGAAATTTAATTGATCTTCAGTAGCATTTAATGAAAACATCAAATCAAATATTTTCTCCTGAGTTTCGTCAGGGCTACAATTTGGTTTATCTACTTTGTTAATAACAACAATAGGTTTCAGATTTAGCTCAATAGCTTTTTGAAGCACGTATCTAGTTTGAGGCATAGGGCCTTCAAAAGCGTCAACAACAAGCAAAACTCCTTCTGCCATATTTAAAACTCTCTCAACTTCCCCGCCAAAATCAGCGTGTCCCGGAGTGTCAATAATGTTTATTTTTACATCTTTATAATGTATTGATACATTTTTCGATAATATTGTTATACCTCTTTCTCTCTCCAGATCATTGCTGTCTAATATTAATTCTCCGGCATTCTGATTATCTCTGAATTGGTTTGTTTGATATAAAATCCTGTCCACAAGTGTTGTCTTTCCGTGGTCAACGTGAGCTATTATTGCTATATTTCTGATATTGTGCATTATGTTATTTTTTTTAAAAACGTGCAAAAGTATTCTATTTTTATTAATAAAGTGTAGTTATTTTATTTAAATGATAATTTTATTTTTGAGAATACATTTCTAATAATGCTTAGAAAGAATACATTACAATACTTTTAGGTTAAGGGGGCTTTTTATTTTTTGTAGATGTTTATTTGCAACGTGTGTATAAATTTCTGTTGTTTTTGATGAACTATGAAAAAACCTTTTCAAAGTTTTAAACTTTGGAAAAATTGTAGCGTTTTTTGTCGACGTATGAACCATAATTCAATATTTACCGGTTTCAATTTAAAAACTAAAAAAATTGATGATAAAACAAATTTATCATCAATTTTCCCTCTTGATAGAAGCCAATCTTCATATTTGTAAAATCCCGGTAATTATTAAAACCACATATCCCCTGAAATAGCCGGACACGCTACTTTTGGTGTCGCCTGCATAGCGTACTTGGCAGACAGGTTCAACAATGCATATAAAAATTGTAGATGATAGTGCTACGGAGTTTTTATATGCTTAAGTGTTTGGCTTTCGTTATTTTATATTCCATTCTATTTTCTTTAATCTTTTTGATATAATTTCTAATGTTTTCAGAATTTCATCCTCTGTTGGTAATTCTCCGTAAACCAATTCTTTAAAACTACTATTATAAGCATTTTTTAATTGTTCCCAAGTGTATTTTGGTCGGTCAAATATTAATGCTGAAATAGGATGTTCTTTTAACCATTCATTGTTATTTTTGAAACTGAAAATATCGTCATTCCCGACTCTTTGCAACATTCTATCAAAATTTTCTGAATTGAAGAAACTATTTATTTCTCTGTTTTTCAGCAAGATATGAATGTCATAAACATGTCTGATTTTATTGTTCAATTCTTCAATCGGATTTTCCGAATACGAAAATCGAACTAAACTCATAATTTTTTCACAAATTGTTCTTTTGGGACTTAATACATTAACCTCAAACGGCTCCATTTCATATTTTTTAATAATTTTTTGCTGTCCCAATTGGCTCATCATTTCATAAATCATTGACGAAACAATTCCTTTTTCATAAGGTTCATAATTTCCAAGCCAACTTGATTCAATAACAATAAAATTGCGAATTTGTCCAAATTTTCCGCTAAACTGCTTCTCGTATGAATGTGCAGTTTTTCTAATCATTCCTTTTTTATTGGTAATTCCATCAATCTCTGTTTCAGGAACAATATTTTCTATACATTTTGAAATTGTTTTAAGTTTCTTTTTTAGTTGGTTACCTGTTTCTTCTTCATTTCTTAATACAACGAGGTCAATATCTTCCGAAAATCTTTTTATCAAGCTATTACACTTTGATAATGCAGTGCCACCTTTAAAAACGGTTTCTTTCCCTATCTCATTTTCAAACACTGCTTTCAAAATCAATGTTACCCAATAATCTTTTTCAACAAAAATTTCTTTAATCCCTTGCTTTTGAGCTGTGGCAATTACAGCATCTTTGAACAATTCTTTATTTGTATGAAGTTTCATTTTATTTTCCAGTTTTCAGCAGTTTTTAAAGTCTCTTTTTTAATTCCAAAAGAATATTCAGATAGAGGATTTAAGCTATTTTTTAAATCATTCAATTCACCTTTAATTCCTATTTCTTCTAATAATGCACCAAGCAAAGCTCTTGTTCTTGGTGGATATTTAAGACTGTTTTTAACAATCTTTTTAATATCTTCTTTCTTTAATTCTTTTAGAATATTTAATAAAATCCTTACTCCGGTTTCTATATTTAAGTCAGGTATTTTCCTAAAATCTTTTATTGCATCCAATATTTCGAGATATTGAAAGTTTTTATTTGTAACATCAACATAACTTTTAGCCGGTTTTACTTTTAAATTTGATTTATTAACCTTGATTTCTTTCTCTCTACTCGCAATTTTAATAGTTTGAGGTATTTGTGTAGTTAATCCAAGTTTGTTGTATAAATAAATTCCTGTAATATAAGCTATTCGATTGCCGTTTTTATAAAGATACGGTTTTAATATTTCTTCTTCCTTTGGTAATAATTCACCAAAAACAGTTTGTTTGGGTTTAAAAAATATTCCTGGTGAGATTCTCTTTATTATTCCTTTTTTTATTAATCGCTCAATTGATTTTGCTGCCGACTGATATTCGTTTTTTTCAATCGACAATTCTTTATAGGTAAATGTTTCTCCCTCATTAATTGTTTTAAGTTTTTTTTCTATTTTCTTTGTAATATTCATGTTACAAAGATAACTCATTTTTACAATATGTCAAGTATTTTCCGTGTTTTACTTGACTTTTTCTTAATGAAGCCCAACTCCTAAATATACACTATGCGCTATATTTCGCATTTGTCCGTTATAATGCATCTTGTTAACGTACTGATTAATAACATGTTAATATTTAGAAGATAATATTTCATAATTTTATTTTTAAATATACAAAAATATTTTAATTAAATATCCAAATTATCTAATGGATTTTTTATTTTTTGTAGATGTTTATTTGCAACGTGCGTATAAATCTCTGTTGTTTTTGATGAACTATGCCCCAACAATTCTTGTATATATCTTAAATCAACCCCTGCTTAGAGCAAATGAGTTGCAAAAGTATGCCGTAATACGTGGGATGAACCTTTTTTGTTTACTCCGGCTTTTTGTGCTTTTTGCTAATACATTTCTAAAACTGCTTGCCGAATATTTTCCACCAAATAGTCCTTCAAACAAATATTCCGAAGGTCTTTCTTTTTTGTAATATTCTCTTAAAATCATTAATGCTTTTTCCGATAAAATAAAATATCTGCCCTTTCTGCCTTTCGATTGTCTGACGTGTATTTGCATAACATCCGATATGTATATATTAATCCAAAAAGTACCAG
>JAGGUV010000119.1 GCA_021158345.1 Bacteroidales bacterium | reverse complement strand
GATTTGTTGAACCCTTTACAGGGTTCAGGTTTTTCTATCTTTTCTTCCGTATGATTCTCATACGGTTATTATTGTTTAATCCCTTACGGGATTGTTTTATCAATCAAGATTAATAATAAAATTTTAATTTTTTTCAATTCAATAATTGATAAAACTCCGTAGGAGTTGAATAACAATAGCCACAGGTGAAACCTATGGTAAATTAAACAAATAACAAACAACTCCGTAGGAGTTGAACTATAAAATAATATACGTTGTAACAATTTCCGCAGGTAATGATATTTTAATTTATTTATCAATAAAAACATCATTATATTTATGAATTTTTAATGATAATTTAGTATTTAATATTTTACTGAGCTGAAATAACCTGACAGCGTCGCCATACCTGTCCATGTTATATATATAAAAACTTTTTAAACCTGTCAGGAACTATGTACGCTGACAGGTTAGTTAAACAAAAAAAAGGGAGACTTTGTCTCCCTTTTTTTATATCATTTTTTTTACCTCAACAAAAAATCAATATCACTTCCCGGTTCAAATTCTTTAGTTTCTTCACCGTATTTGAATAATCGCATAGGTCTTTTACCTTTTAGCTCAATTGAATTATTATTATAAAGTAAAAGAGTGGCTTCTCTAAGACCCACAACATAAATATCTGTGTTAACACGCAAAAATTCCACTATTCTCTGTTCTCTTGTTTCGCCTCCGTGACCTTCAGGGTTAGCATCCAAATAATGAGGATTTATCTGAAAAGGGATAAGATTTAAACAATCAAAGCTTTCGGGTTCAATTATTGGCATATCATTGGTAGTCATCAAACTCGGACAAGCAACATTAGAGCCTGCACTCCAGCCCATATACGGTGTGCCTTCAATAACTTTATTTCTGATAGCAGACATAATTTTTAGTTTATGCATCATATAAACCAAATGAAATGTGTTACCACCACCAACAGCTATGGCTTTTGCCTCTTCAACAGCTTTAACAGGGTCTTTCTCTTTATGTATTGAATATATCTCGTATCCTAATTCATTGAATACTTTATTTACTTTTTCAGCATAAACATCATAAGATTTTTCAATACTTTCATCAGAAAGGGCAACACCTGCATATGGCACAAATAATATTTTTTTTGCACTAAATGATGATAAATATTCTTTGATATACTCTTTTGGCCATGAAAGATATTCCTCGCCGTAATTTGTTGAGTTACTTATTAATAATAAATGCTTTTTCATCCGTTTATATTTTTATCGTTAATTTATATTAAATTATTTTCAATTTAAAAAACTCAAATCTAAAAAATTAAAAACTTGTCCACAAATTATTAATTTCCAAATTATCAAAAATCAAATTCCATTTGTTGTATTGAGGAATCATTGTCATCTTTTTTATTGACGTCTTTCTCAACATCAGGTTTTGATTCTTCTTTTTTTTCTATATCTGGTTTGATAGCGGATTTTTCAATTTCGTTTTTCTCCGATTTCTCAATAATATCCGTTTTTTTTATTTCAAGTTCAATAGGTTCGGATTTTTCAGAAGAGTCAAGTTCAAATATCTTTTCTTCTTCATCAACCTCATCTCCGTGGATCTCCTCTTCAGCATTTTCATCAGCTAAAGGCTCAAGCATTTTAATATCTTTAATGTCGTAATGCGATAATTTTTTCCCTCTGGCTTTATAGCTTTTCACACCAATAAATTCCGAAATATTAATAATTTCATTTTCACGTTCTTTGCCTGTTTTTGTAGGGTTAAAGATAAGTTCCACCTGAGGAACTTTATCAAGACTAAAAAATAACATTTTTGATTTTGAGCCGTCTTCAATAAAAAATTGTTTTTTATTGTTTTCATTAATAAAAAATCTTTTAACATAATAAGTGCCATTAAAAGAATATATTACAGAAACAACATCTTTAGGATCGAACTTTTTAATAAAAATAAGATCGTCATCAAAATGATTATTAAGATTGTAATCGAATAGTTGACAGCTACCTGATTGATTAATTGTTAGTATTTTGTCGTGAGCTTTAAAAGCTCCGAGATATTCACCTTTTTTGTCAACGTTCAGTCTTTTAACGCTATCTTCAAACCAGACGTCAATAGCACCAAGAGTTGAAACCCCTTGAACTTTTTTACTTATTTTTTTTACAGCATGACGTGTTAAAATATTACCATAGGAGCCTCTACCTTTAATTAATACATCGCTAAAATCGAAATCAAAAATTAATTTTTTTAGTCTTGGCTTAGGTCTTAAAATTACTTTTACTATCTCTGCTTCGCCATTGTGATTAGCAGAAAAATATAATATTTTTGAATTTTTATTACCCTTTGTGATAGTATATTCTTTGTCTCTTGTAATGCTCTTAACAGCAAAACGTTTAATCATACTATAGCCGCTTTTGCCATCACGATAAATAACATTGTAAATTGTTCGGTCATCATTTTTTTTGAATACATTTAGATAAATGATTTTCTTTCCAACGAAAGTTTTTTCACTTACTTTAGTAACAATAAAAGTTCCATCCTGGCGAAAAACAATTATATCGTCAATATCAGAACAATCGCAAACAAATTCATTTTTCTTTAAAGAAGTTCCAAAAAAACCTTCTTCAAAATCAGCATATAATTTTTTGTTAGCAGCAGCAACAAGATTAGCATTTATTGTTTCAAAATTTCTTAATTCTGTTTTTCTTTCTCTGCCTTTGCCATATTTTTCTTTAATTCTTAAAAAATAATCAATAGCATATTGAATAATATTTTTAAGATGATAATTAGCTTTTTTTAATTCTTCGTGATAATTTTTAATTATTTCATCAGCTTTATAAGAATTGTATTTAGAAATACGCTTTATTTTTATTTCTGTCAGTTTAACAATATCATCTTTAGTAATCTCTCTATAGAATTGCGATTTAAAAGGCTCCAATCCTTTATCAATGGTATTTATAACCGAATCCCATGTTTTACAATTTTCTATTTCAATATAAATACGATTTTCAATAAATATTTTTTCTAAAGAAGCAAAAAATAAAGACTCAAGTAATTCGGATTTTCTTATTTCAAGTTCTTTTTTAAGAAGGCGTAAAGTATTATTTGTAGAAGAAATTAATATATCACCAATACTAAGAAATTTAGGTTTATTATCTTCTATAACGCAAGAATTTGGAGAAATTGACATTTCACAATTAGTAAATGAATAGAGAGCGTCAATAGTAGTGTCAATAGAAACATTATTAGGCAGATGTATTAATATCTCAACATTCTGAGCCGTATTGTTATCGATTTTTTTAATTTTAATTTTTCCTTTATCATTAGCAGAAATTATTGAGTCGATAAGACTCGAAGTAGTTGTTCCGAAAGGTATTTCGGAAATTTTTAAAGTTTTATTATCTAATTTATTTATTTTGGCTCTAACTCTAATTTTTTCGCCTTTTAATCCCTTACTATATTTTGACACATCAGCCAAACCACCTGTTGGAAAGTCAGGAAAAATTTCAAATTCTTCTCCTTTTAATATTTTAATAGAAGCATCAATGAGCTCGTTAAAATTATGAGGCAAAATTTTTGAAGCAAGGCCTACTGCAATACCTTCAACGCCTTGAGCAAGTAACAGAGGAAATTTTACAGGTAAATATACTGGTTCTTTATTTCTTCCATCATAAGACAAACCCCATTCAGTAGTTTTATTATTAAAGGCAACTTCAAGAGCAAATTTTGATAATCGTGCCTCAATATAACGTGGAGCAGCAGCTCTGTCGCCTGTAAAAATATTACCCCAGTTACCCTGCATGTCTATCAACAATTCTTTTTGTCCCAACTGCACTAAAGCATCACCAATAGAAGCATCGCCATGAGGATGATATTTCATTGTCTGCCCGACTATATTAGCTACTTTATTATACCTGCCATCATCCATTTCTTTCATGGCATGCAATATTCTGCGTTGTACAGGCTTTAATCCGTCATATAGATTGGGTACAGCTCTTTCTAATATTACATATGAAGCATAATCTAAAAACCAATTTTTATACATGCCCGAAAGCTGTATGGTTTTATATGTATCTGCCTTATAATCCTGCTCTTTGTTTATGTTTGTCTCTCCCATTAATTATGTTGTAATATTTTTGTTACTCCCAAACTCTTAGTATTATTACTTCTGACAGTAATAATATTAGGGCAAAAATAAGAAATAACTTCCAAAGATTAACACCTTTATTTATTTCTGTTAAGACTTTAGTTAAATTCTTATCCTTGGATTTAATAATATAAAAATTTGAAATATTGGCATCATCTAATATACTGTCAAGGTCTTTACTGTAATATTTTAAGTCTGACTCTTTTCTGTCATAATTATATGATAACCCTTTTATATTTTTGTTTTCATTATTGACTACAAAATAATTACCTGCTTTTTTTATTTGATTATGCAAAAACAAATATGTTTTCGATAATATTTTTTTCTGTTCAGGAATTATTTCTATGTTATTATTTATCCCCTTAATCTTAAATAAATTGTCATTAATGTTGCTTGCGTTAATTTCAGTATATTCGTCTTTGCCAAGAGTATAAAATAATTTGCTTAGTGTATTGCTAAGAAAAGCAATTTTATATATTGTCGGTACAAAAATCGCATAATTTTGAAAATTCCCTGCAGCTTTATTAAATGGAGCTGCAAACAAATATACTTTCCCTTTTTTATATTTATATTCATTTAAAAACGAGTCATTATTCCTGAGTCTTAATAAAGTAATTTGATTTGATTTTGATAATGTATTAATTACATAATGCGTATAAATATCAGGCAATTTTATATTTTTTGGAATTTTCTCAAAAACATTATTAAATAATTCGCTATTTAAATCAATACTGCTAATTTTAGTATTATTAGTGTCAACAGAAGAAAAAATATCAGCCTTTACTGAATTTAGAAAAGTATTATAATTCTCGAAATTAATATTATCTGCAGGAACCACCATTAAGCTGCCACCATTTTTTATGAAATTATTAAGTTTAAATGCCAGTCCTGATGTTATTGTTTTTAATTCATTTATTATTATCAAATTATAATTCGAGAATATTGAATAATCTAAATTATTAATATTAACATTTTTATAGAAAAACAGGGAATCATTGCCAAGTAATGAATTCAAGTATTTATTTTCATTTTGGTTATTGATGACCAATATTGGAATTTTCGGATGGACAAAATAGGAGAAGAAAAATTCATCATCAAATGTTACAGGATAATCTATAATTTTAAGTTTGCCTTGGTTAATACCTGGATTATTTATAACATAATTAAGTTTTACAACAGTTTCTGCGTTTGGCTTAATATCAAAATTCGCAATAGCTTTTTGTATGTTGTTGATAAAAAGTTTTAGTGTTTTTTTATCATAGGTTTCAGAAGAAGAATTTTTTATCCTGACATTTAAAATTACATTTTGATTGCTTTTATAAAAAGGAATGTTGACCCAGCAACTGTCAATGTATAAATTATTTGAGTTTTCAGCATATAAAGGTATTAAATACGAAGAAATATTTGTGTCTGGAACAATAGATTTAAAATCACACATATTCTTTTGAAAATCGGAAATCAAAAATAATTCTTTATTTGGACTTTTTATAGGGGTGAGAATATCTTTTTGTCTTTTAATTATCTCAGATATTTTTTTTGATGATATAGAAATTTTTATATCATCAATCATATCAATAAATTCTGTTTTAGAATAAAATCTTTGATGTTTCCCTTCAAAATCATTAGTAAGTAATTGAAATAAATCGTTTGAATTATATGCAGATGCAATTTCTTTTGCTTTTTTCTTAGCAGTTTCAAGCATGTTAAAATTATTATCGTGTGCTTGCATGCTAAATGAATTGTCAATAAAAATGCTAACATATTTTTTCTTAGCATGATTTATTTTATTGTTTTTATTCAGAAAATATGGCTGGGCAAAAGCAATAACAATACAACTTATAATCAATATTCTTATAATAAGTAGAATTATATGTTTAAGATTAGATTTTTTTTTGCTCTCTTGCTGCAAATCCTTTATATATTTCACATTAGTAAAATATATTTTTTTATATCTGCGAAAATTAAATAAATGAATGATAACCGGAATGGTAACAGCAAACAGAGCGAATAAAAATTGTGGATAAACAAAATGCATTTAATATAAATTTAGGTAAATGCAAAAGTAATTATAATAAAAAGACTACCCAAAAAACTTTGGATAGTTTTTTAAATTTAAGGAGAATTCTGTTTATGCTTTTATTTTTGTACAGCTTAGTTCTACTGAGTTACCTCATAAAAAAACCCTCAAGATTAAAAAAATCATGAGGGTTTAAAACATTTATATAAAAATAAAAATTAAACAGCACCCTGGTCGAGCATAGCATCAGCAACTTTAACAAAACCGCCTATATTAGCTCCTTTAAGATAATTTACAAAGCCGTCTTTTTCTTTACCATATTTAACACAAGTACTATGAATGCTCTTCATAATATCATGAAGTTTTTTGTCAACTTCCTCAGCAGACCAAGGTAATCTCATAGAATTTTGAGTCATTTCCAAACCTGAAACAGAAACACCACCTGCATTAGAAGCTTTACCGGGGCTATAGAGTATTTTATTTTTAAGAAATACTTCAACAGCTTCAGGAGTAGAAGGCATATTTGCGCCTTCGCCAACACAGAAACAACCATTTTTAACTAATGTTTCAGCCTCTTCACCATTAATTTCGTTTTGAGTAGCGCAAGGTAAAGCAATATCGCATTTTATACCCCAAGGTCTTTGTCCTTCGTAATATTCTACGCCATATTTTTCAGCATATTCTTTTATTCTGCCTCTTTTAGTGTTTTTAAGATAAAATACATATTCTAATTTTTCTTCATCAATGCCGTCAGGATCATAAATAAAGCCTGAAGAATCGGATAATGTAACAACTTTACCACCTAATTGTGTTGCTTTTTTTGTAGCATATTGAGCTACATTTCCAGAGCCTGAAATAAGAACAGTTTTACCTTCGAAACTTTCACCTTTGGTTTTTAACATCTCATTAGCAAAATAAACATTTCCATATCCTGTTGCTTCAGGTCTAACTAAGCTACCGCCCCAGTTTAATCCTTTTCCTGTTAATACACCTGTAAATTCTTGTTTCAATCTTTTGTATTGTCCAAATAAATATCCTATCTCTCTACCACCGGTACCAATATCTCCGGCAGGAATATCTGTATCAGGTCCAATATATTTTACTAACTCTGTCATAAAACTCTGGCAAAATCTCATTACTTCATTATCTGATTTCCCTTTAGGGTCAAAATCAGAACCACCTTTGCCCCCACCCATTGGCAAGGTTGTTAAACTATTTTTAAAAACCTGTTCAAAACCTAAAAACTTCAAAATGCTTAAATTTACAGTAGGGTGAAGTCTTAATCCTCCTTTGTATGGTCCAATAGCACTATTAAACTGAACTCTGAAGCCTCTGTTAATTTGTATTTCTCCCTTATCATCCAGCCATGGAACTCTGAATATTATTGTTCTTTCAGGTTCTGTCATTCTTTCAAGAATTTTAGCCTCCTTATATTTTGGATGCTCTTCAATATAAGGGATTAATGATTCTACAACTTCTTTTACTGCCTGATGGAATTCAACTTCACCAGGATTTTTAGCTATAACTTTAGCCATGAAGTCGTTTAATTTTTGTTTTAAAACATTTTCTTTCATAATAGCTTTTTTTAAATTTATTTAATGTGTCAGCAATATTAAAAAAAATTTATATTTAATTAAAATTTTTTTAAAAAAATATTTTATATATTGAAAAAAGTACTATATTTATTTTTATAAAAATTTTATAAGAGAGGACTATGAAAAAAGAAAAATTTAAAGCTGATTATATAAATTTTGACAAGTCAAGTATTGAAAGACAAAAAGAGCTTTCATGTATAAATCAGGTCATTAGCATCACTAAAGAAGGTAAGTCAATTAACGAAACATTACAGCATATAAGTTTTGTTATAACTAAAGCATGGCAATATCCCGAACACACATTAGTAAAAATAGAATTTGATAAAAAAATATTTTTTAGCTGTTATCCTGATTTTGAAGAAACAAAATGGATGATGTCTCAGGATTTTGAAACTATTGACCAAAAAAAAGGCGTTATTAAAGTTTTCTATAATAAAAAATTTCCAGATATTGATGAAGGCCCTTTTTTAAAAGAAGAACGTAATCTTATTATTGATATAGCAAATATTATTACAGGTTTTATTAATAGCATTAAGGGTGAAGCTATAATTAAAAAAATTGGTGTAAATAAACACGTAAAAAAACCTGAAGCAGAGAAAAAAATTGGAAGCAGAAAATTATTACAAAATTTTATTAATAAAAATAATAGTACTAGAGATATTTTTCATGATTTGATGCCTTTTAAAGTAAAAGAAATTTTGTTGATAGCTAATTTATATGACGCATACAGTATTGAAAAAGAAGGTAGATTCTCCGAATATGTACTTGGTGAGTATAGTCAGTTGAACCTTACTTCGTTTCCCAGAATAACAGGTGTTTCCTCTCACGAAGAGGTCTTTGAACAGCTTAAAGAGAAGCATTTCGATTTGATTATAATTATTATGGGCGCCAATAAAGAAATGCCTGTTTCATTAAGCAGTCAAATAAAAATTGATTTCCCTTATATCCCTGTTTTTTTATTATTAAATAATAACACTGATATCTCGTATTGCAGAAATAATAAGAAAGAATTTAAATTTATTGATAAAATTTTTGTCTGGAATGGTGAGTCAGCTGTATTTTTTTCAATGATAAAATACCTTGAAGATAGAGTAAATGTTGCCAATGATACAAAAATTGGACTGGTAAGGATAATCCTTTTGGTTGAAGACTCGGCAAAATATTATTCCAGATATCTCCCAATATTGTATAAAATTGTATTAGAGCAAACAAGGAGAATAATTAATGATGTAAGTACTGACGATTTGTATAAAGTCTTGCGACTGAGAGCTCGTCCTAAAATAATATTAGTATCTAATTATGAAGAAGCTTATAACTTAATCAATAAATATAAGGATTTCTTATTATGTGTTATTTCTGATGTAAAATTTGAAAAAAACAATAAATCTGATGAAAATGCAGGCTTTGACCTAATAAAATATGCTAAAACTTTAGTCCCGCATTTGCCTACTATTATTCAATCATCTGATACATCTAATGCTGATAAAGCTCATATGCTAAAATCTGTATTTATTAATAAAAATTCAGACAATCTTTCACAGGATTTTGAGAGTTTTATTAGCCACTTTTTAGGCTTTGGCGATTTTATTTACAGAGATAAAAACGGCAGAAAAATTTCAAGGGCAACAACATTAAAAGAATTTGAAACACAATTAAAACTTATTCCTGATGATTCATTATTATATCACGCAAGAAAAGACAATTTTTCAATGTGGCTAATGGCAAGAGGTGAAATTCTCGCTGCTAAAATTCTTAATCCTCATAAAGTTACTGAATTTGATAGCCCTGTTGCTCTTCGTAAATATCTTATTGACATTATCCAAAAATATAGAAATGAACAAAATAAAGGTAAAATAATTCCATATGAAGAAAATGCCATTTTAGACGAAACTAATATTATTAGCCTTGCTGATGGCTCTTTAGGTGGTAAGGGCAGAGGTGTTGCTTTTATTAATAATTTGATAAACAATTATAATTTTTCAGAGTATTTGCCTGATATAAATATCCGCTCACCTAAAACCGCAATTATTGGTACTGATGAGTTTATGTATTTTATGCAAAATAATAACTTGTATTCAAAGGCTCTTGTTGAAACAGATTATAATAAAATTAAAAAATATTTTCTAAAAGCAAAACTGTCAAGTAAATTAACTAAAAGAATTAAGAAAATTTTGCAATTAATACAAAAACCAATTGCTGTGCGTTCATCAGGTCTGTTAGAGGATTCTCTCACACAACCTTTTGCCGGTATTTTTGAAACTTTCATTTTGCCAAATAATCATCCTGATTTAAATGTTAGATTATCTCAATGTTTAGATGCCATTAAACTTGTTTATGCATCAATTTTTTCTAAAACCTCACGTAATTATATTAAAGCTATTAATTATAAACTTGATGAGGAAAAAATGGCCATTGTTTTACAGGAGGTTGTCGGCAGTAAGCAGGGAAATTATTTTTATCCTCATATTAGCGGTGTTGCTCAATCATATAATTATTATCCCTTTTCGCATATGAAACCTGAAGAAGGTTTCGGACTTATTGCTCTTGGTCTTGGTAAATATGTTGTTGATGGAGAAAAAGCTTTTAGATTTTCACCCCAATATCCCAACTTACAAATTAATACTCCTAAACAATTATTTAAAAATTCTCAAACGGAATTTTTTGCTGTTGACCTTGAACATACTGATATTGACCTGCTTGAAGGTGATACCGCAGGTCTTAAAAGACTGAGTATAGAAGATGCCGAAAGACACGGTACTCTCAATCATTTAGCATCGGTTTTTGATGTTGATAATGAACGTATAATCCCGGGCTTGACAAATGAAGGTCCTAGAATTATCAATTTTGCTGATATTTTAAAATATAATTATATTCCACTGCCTAATACAATAAAATTTATTTTAGATATTGTTAAGGAATCTATAGGTTCACCTGTTGAAATTGAATTCGCTGTTGATCTTAATAAAGATGAAAATTATAAAGCTTCATTTTACTTATTGCAGATAAAACCTTTAATAAGTATTGCTAATAATTTTGATATTGGTATTAACAAAATTGATTATAATAAAGCAATATGCCTTTCTGATAAAGCTATGGGAAGCGGATTAATTAATGATATTCATGATATTATTTATATTAATAAGGATGTGTTTGATAAATCAAAAACTAAGGAAATGGCTGATGAAATTGAAAAAATAAATTCCTATATGATAAAAGAAAACAAAAAATATATCTTAATAGGACCGGGACGTTGGGGCACGCGTGACAGATGGCTTGGAATCCCTGTTAAATGGCCGCAAATATCTAACGCTAAAATAATTGTTGAAACAAGCCTTGACAAATACCCGCTTGATGCCTCTTCAGGTTCGCATTTCTTCCATAATATTACTTCTATGAATGTTGGATATTTTTCTGTACAACATACTAAAGAAAATAATTTTATCTCATGGAATATTTTAGAAAGACAAAATCTTGTTAATAAATCTAAATATTATAAACATATTGCTTTTAAAGACCCTCTAAAAATTATGATGGACGGTAAAAAAGGTATTGCTATTATTAGTTTATAATTTTTTAACAATTAAAATATTTATATTATGAAATTAAATTTTAGTAAAAATTCTGTTAACAATAAATATAAATTCGGAGACTCTTCTTTTAAGCTCTTGATGAGAAAAAGAATAAACAATATTTTATTAATATGTAGTACATACGATGCTTTTATTCTTGAAGAAGATGGTAGAATTGACGAACAAATATTTAATGAATATGTTTCTTTGAACTTAAGATATCCTCCTAATTTCATTCAAACATCTTCTGCTGATGAGGCTTTAGAAATATTAAAAAATCAAAATATTGATTTGATTATTACTATGCTTAGTGGCGTTGGAAAAGATTCTATTGAAGTAGCTCGTCTTATAAAAGAAAAATATCCAAAAAAACCTATTGTAGTTTTAACACCTTTTTCACGCGAGATGTCTTTAAAATTATACAAAGGCGATTTTAGCTTTATTGATTATTTCTTCTCCTGGCTTGGTAATGCAGATATTCTGCTGGCTATTATTAAACTTATAGAAGACAGAATGAATGTTAAACATGATGTTGAAGAGGTCGGTGTTCAAATTATTATTCTTGTTGAAGACTCTGTTAGGTTTTATTCGAGCTATCTGCCCAATATGTATAAACTTATCTTTAAACAGTCAAAACAATTCATGACTGAAGGCCTTAACGAACACCAACAAATGTTAAGATTAAGAGGAAGACCTAAAATTCTGCTTGCTACTAATTTTGAAGACGCTATAAGCCTTTATAATGAATATAAAAACAGCTTACTTGGAATTATTTCTGATATTAGTTTCAAACGTAATGGAATTGTTGATAAACAAGCAGGTATTAAACTTTGTAAAAAAGTTAGAAAAGATGATAAGTATATGCCTTTTCTGTTTCAGTCTTCTGATACACATTACAGAAAAGTTGCTGAGGATTTAGATGCAGGGTTTATCAATAAAAATTCAAAAACACTTTCTTTGGAATTACGCAATTATATAAACGATAACTTTGCTTTCGGCAATTTTGTATTTATCAATCCCAAAACTTCTGAGGAGATATGTAGAGTTAAAGACTTAAAGTCTTTACAAGAAAAAATCTTTACTATCCCCGATGATTCACTTAAATATCATATTGAAAGAAATCATATCTCTAAATGGCTAAATGCAAGAGCTCTGTTTCCAATTGCTAATTTGTTCAAACAATTTTCTTTTGAGGATTTTAAAGACCTTGATGAAGTAAGAAGATTTTTATTTGACAATATTTCTGATTTCAGATTAGATAAAGGCAGAGGCATTATTGCAAAATTTTACAGTGAAAGCTTTGATAAGTATTTTATTTTTGCAAGAACAGGTGATGGCTCTATTGGCGGTAAAGCCAGAGGTCTCGCTTTCCTTGACACTTTGATTAAGAAAAATAATTTAATTCAAAAATATGATGACATTATTATAACTATTCCAAGAACAGTTGTTCTTACTACAGATGTCTTTGATGAGTTTATGGAAAAAAATAATTTATATAAGGTGGCTTTATCTGATACTTTAGATGATGGGACTCCAATTACAAATGAATATATTATGCAAAAATTTGTTGAAGCTCGCTTGCCATTGCGTATACATAAAAATTTATATGCTTTTATTGCTGTTGTAAACAATCCTATTGCAATACGTTCATCCAGTTTATTAGAAGACTCACACTATCAGCCTTTTGCCGGAATTTATTCTACTTATATGATCCCTAATGTAAAAGACAATAAACGTTTAATGATAGAATTATTGAGCGATGCAATTAAATGTGTATATGCTTCGGTATATTATAAAAATTCTAAGGCATATATGTCTGCTACTTCTAATGTTATTGATGAAGAAAAAATGGGTATTATTTTACAAGAAGTATGCGGACAAAAATATGGAGATAGATTTTATCCCTCAATATCTGGAGTAGCTCGTTCTTTAAATTTCTATCCTATCGAACCTGAAAAAACCGAAGATGGTATTGCTAATATTGCCCTTGGCCTTGGTAAATATATTGTTGATGGTGGACAAACTCTGCGTTTTTCCCCTAAATATCCAAAAAAAATTATTCAACTTTCTTCTACAGATATGGCTGTTAGAGAAACACAAAAATATTTTTATGCCCTTGATTTAAAACCAGAATCTTTTAAACCTACTGTTGACGATGGTTATAATATACTTAATCTGAAAATTAATGAAGCTGAAAAAGATAATTCCTTAAAACACCTCTCTTCAACTTACGATTATTTAAATAATGTTATAACAGAAGGTACAAGTGTTAAGGGTAAAAAAATTATAACTTTTGCTGATATATTAAAACACAATTGTTTACCTTTATCTGAAATTATTAGCGATATATTAACTGTTGGACAAAAAGGTATGAGCAATCCTGTTGAAATTGAATTTGCAATGGATATTAATACACCTAAAGGACAGCCGAAAATTTTTAATGTTTTACAGATACGTCCTATTGTTGATAACAAACAAACTATTAATGAAAACCTTAAAGATATTCCTTTTGAAGATACAATCATTAGCTCTTCTTCTGCTCTTGGCAATGGTATTATTGATGATATCTATGATTTTATTTATGTAAAACCTGATAGCTTTAAACCTGCAAACACACAAGATATTGCTATGAAAGTAGAAAAAATCAACGATTCTTTTCTTAAAGAAAATAAAAATTATATTATTGTAGGACCAGGCAGGTGGGGCTCTACTGATCCTTGGCTCGGAATACCTGTTAAATGGTCGCAGATTTCTGCTGCCAGACTTATTATTGAATCAGGTCTTGAAAACTATAGAATAGATCCAAGTCAAGGTACGCATTTTTTTCAAAACCTCACATCTTTAAGAATTGGCTATTTCACTATTAATCCTTTTGTTAATGATGGATTTTATAATATTGATTACCTCTCAGGTATTGAGCCTTTCTATGAAGATGAATATATTAAACATATTAAATTTAAAAAACCATTAATAGTGAAAATTGACGGAAAAAAATCCATCGGTGTAGTTATGAAACCAAAAGAATAAATTAGTGTTAACCCTATTAAAAAAAATTTAACAACACTATCATTGTTAAATTGTTAAAATACAATTTAGCAATATATTCACACTATAAAATATTCTTATTAATACAAAATTTGATGATTAAATTGGGCTTTATTTCGATTTTTAATTATTGTATTTTTATTATTTATCAACTATTTATGAAATTAATTATCAGTTACTGCTGTAAAATGTTTATCTTAAATTAGTTGTCTTCTAAAAATTCAATAAAAATATTTCTTAAATAAAATGCAATTTTATTTTTTAATATTAATAATATATATATG
>JAGGUV010000066.1 GCA_021158345.1 Bacteroidales bacterium | reverse complement strand
GCAAGCAATATAAATATTAAAAATTTTCTAACCATTGCTTTCCTTTCTAATTTTATTTAAAACATAGAAAAATATAATTGTAGTTAATCCACTACCGATTGCAGCCTCTGTCATTGCAACATCAGGAGCTGCAAGCAACAAAAATATTATTGAGGCAAACAGGCTAACAACTCCTGATGCAATAATTGCAATAATCAATTTTTTGTGAATAACAGCAATGACTGCCATTACTAAAATTGCTAAGCAAAGAAAAATAGCTATAATATTTAAAATCATTGTTTATCTTCCTTTTTATCTGAATTAGTATTTATTTTATCTTCCGAAACATTCACTTTAATAGTCTCTTCTTTTTTTAATTTGTCAATAACTGTTTTTTTATAAAGCGGAATGTTAATATAATGAGCAGCTCGTGCTAATACATTAGATGAAATAGGATTAGTAAGTAAAACAAATAAAATTAATAAAATAAGTTTACCTGTCCAATCAGGATTTATAAAAGCAATTCCAAGTAATGTAAGAATAGTACCTAAAGTAGAAGCTTTGGTACCTGCTTGTATTCTATTATAACTATCGGGCATTCTGACAAGTCCCAATGAGCCTAAAAACAAAAATATTGAACCTATTAATGTAAGTATTGCTCCGATTATTTGTAATGTTCCGTCCATAGTTATAGCCCCCTTTCTAAATAACGTGCAACAATTAATACTCCAATAAAACTTAAAAGTCCATAAACAAGAGCTACGTCAATATAAATGATTCTATTTGTAAAAAATGCAATTAATGCAATTAAACCAAGAGAGCCAACTGTCATTACGTCAAAAGAAATAACTCTATCGACAGATAAAGGACCTTTAATAAATCTTATCATTGAAAGACTTATACCCAAAAGCATAAAACCCAATGAAATATACAATAATATACTAACCATAAATAACCTCCAAATACTTTTCGAATCTACTTACTATTTGTTGAGTATCTTCATCAATGTTTGTACTCAATACATCAATCCAATGTATATACAATATATCATCTTTGATATCTATTGTTAAAGTTCCCGGTGTAAGTGTAATTGAATTGGCTAATATAAGCCTTCCAATTTTCGATTTTAGTTTGGTTTTTACCGTAACAATTCCGGGATTAATCGGTAATGAAGGTGTCACTACTCTGCGAGCAACATCAAAATTCGATTTTATTAATGCAGCGCTAAAAACAAACACATATATTATTGCATAAAAAAATGCTTTTGGTGTTAATTTAATTTCACTAAAAACATTACAGTTTCTACAAAAAATTAATGTTATTATTAATGAAACCACAACGCCAACGATTAAAATATGTATTTCAAATGATGAGTTAAGCAGCAACCAAACAGCTAACAAAACCAAAAATAAAATAATGTGATTTTTTATTTTCATTATATTTTTTAATTTACTGTTAAGTAATTTTTGCTGCAAATATAAAAAATAAATAAATAAATCTATATATCTATATATTTATTTGTATTAAAAAAAATATATTTTAAATAAGCTTGCAATAATTGTATCAGAGAATTTTAAATTTTATAAATTTTATTGGGCACATAAAAATCAATTTATTTGTAAAAAATGATTTATGAAAATTTCATTAGTTTTTTTGTATTTTTGCCTTTTAATTCAATTAAACAAAAAATTATGGATACAAAGTCCGAAAAAACATCATTGAATTTTATTCAGAGCATTATTGAAGAGGATTTAAGGAATAATAAAAACGATAGTAAAGTACATACACGTTTTCCGCCTGAACCAAACGGGTATCTTCATATTGGTCATGCCAAATCAATATGTCTTAATTTTGGAATAGCAAAAAAATATAATGGATTATGCAATTTACGTTTTGATGATACAAATCCGAACAAAGAAGATGTTGAATATGTTGACTCGATAAAAGAAGATGTAAAATGGTTAGGCTTTGACTGGGGCGACAGAATGTATTATGCTTCCGATTATTTTGATAAATTATATAATTATGCCATACAACTTATAAAATTGGGTAAAGCCTATGTTTGTGATTTAAGCGCTGAAGAGATAAGCCAATACAGGGGCACGCCACAAAAACCAGGTAAAGAAAGTCCATACAGGAACAGGTCAATAGAAGAAAATCTTGATTTGTTTCAACGTATGCGTGCAGGTGAGTTTAAAGATGGGACAAAGATTTTAAGAGCAAAAATAGATATGTCATCACCAAATATGCATATGCGCGATCCTGCTATATACAGAATTCGCCGTATGAGCCATCACAGAACAGGAGACAAATGGTGCATTTATCCTATGTATGATTTTGCTCATTGCGTATCTGATTCCATTGAAAATATTACTCATTCCATCTGTACTCTTGAATTTGAAGTTCACAGACCTTTATACGATTGGTTTCTTAATGAATTAAATATTTTTCATCCTCAACAGATTGAGTTTGCCCGCCTTAATCTTAGTTATACTGTTATGAGCAAACGAAAACTTATGGAGCTTGTTGAAGAAAATTATGTTTCAGGTTGGGATGACCCACGTATGCCTACTATTTCAGGTCTTAGAAGACGCGGATATACTCCTGAGTCAATAAGAAATTTTGCTGATACAATTGGAGTAGCTAAAAGAGACGGGATTATTGATGTAGCCCTTTTGGAACATAGTTTGCGTGAAGACCTTAACAAAAAAGCTAACAGGGTTATGTGTGTCCTTAATCCTTTAAAAGTTATTATTGATAATTATCCTGAAGGACAAACCGAGGAACTCGATGCTGTTAATAATCCTGAAGATGCTTCAAAAGGCACAAGAAAAATAAAATTTTCAAAAGTAATTTATATTGAAAGGGATGATTTTCGCGAAGAAGCACCAAGAAAATTTTTCAGACTTAAACCGGGTAAAGAAGTTCGTTTAAGATATGCTTATTTTATTAAGTGTGTTGATGTTGTTAAAGACCCAAATACCGGCGAAATAACAGAATTGCATTGTACTTATGACCCTGAATCAAAAGGAGGTAAATCTCCTGACGGTCGTAAAGTTAAAGGGACAATACATTGGGTATCGGCTGAAGATTCATTTAATATTGAAGTACGTTTATACGACAGACTTTTCACTGTTGAAAATCCTCTTGCTCAGGATAAAGATTTTAAAAAATATTTAAATAAAGATTCTATCAAGATTTTAAAAAATTGTCTTGCAGAGTCAAGTTTAAAAGATGTTAAAGCAGGAGAAAAATTTCAATTTGAGAGATTAGGATATTTTTGTGTTGACAAAGATTCTGATAATGAGAATATTGTTTTTAATAGAGCTTTGCCATTGCGTGATTCCTGGGCTAAAATTGAAAATAAAATAAAAAAATTATGATTTTTTTTAGAAATATTGCAGAATAAATATAATTTTGCTGTGTCAATGTCCGATGGTGTAACTGGCAACACAACTGATTCTGGTTCAGTAGAGTCCAGGTTCGAGCCCTGGTCGGACAGCAAAAAAAACCTTGGAAAAATATTTTTTTCTAAGGTTTTTTAATTTTTACTGATAAATTATCTTTTTAAGGTCAGCTTATTTATCATCTGTTGACAGAGTTATACAGACTTTTTGAATTTTTCCTCCTAAGGGAGGATTTAATTTTGAAATTTTAACTTTTGCATAAGTTATCATTTTAAAATTGTTACAAACAGTATTTAAAATTCTGCGTGCCACATTTTCTAAAAGATATGATTTTATATCCATCTCTTTTTTTATCAGAGTATAAACAGACTGGTAGTTAACAGTTTCTGATAAATGGTCTGTTGTCTCTGCCTTTTTTGTATCAGCAATAAAACAAAAATCTACAAGAAATTTTGTGCCAATTATCTGTTCTTCCTCAAAACAACCGTGATGAGAGTAAAATTCCATACCCTCAATTGATATTAAAGCCATAAGTTTTATTTTTTTATTTTTTTTACACCAGTCTTAATTCTGTTTATAAATTCATCTTTGCCTAACATTTCAGCAATTTCGAACATTCCCGGTCCTATGTTTGCACCTGTTATTGTAAGGCGAATTGCATTCATAACCTGTCCCATTCCCAGCCCATTAGTTTCAATAAAAGCTTTTACTTCTTTTTCAATGATTTCAGCTTTAAAATCTTCTATATCTTTTATTATTTCTACAATAGCTGTAAGTATTTCAGGAGTGTTTTCTTTCCATCTTTTTTTTATAACCTTAGCATTATATTCTTCAGGTGCTCTAAAAAAATAATGCGACTGATCCCAAAATTCAGAAACAAATGTTACTCTTTCTTTAAGGAAACCACATACTTTAGCAATATATTCAAGTTCAGGATTAAGCCCTTTTTCTTTTAAAATCGGCAAATACAAATTAGCTAATTCATTATTTGATTTTTGTTTTAAATATTGCTGATTAAACCATTTTGCTTTATCAGGATTAAATTTTGACCCTGATTTACCAACATGTTCCAATGAAAACGCTTCAATTAACTCATCCATTGAAAATATTTCTTTCTGTATATCTTCACCGGGATTCCAACCCAGGAGAGCAAGCATATTTATAAATGCTTCAGGAAAATAACCTTGTTCGCGATATCCTGATGAAATTTCATTGGTTTTTGGATTTGTCCATTGTAATGGAAATACAGGGAAACCTAGTTTATCGCCATCGCGTTTACTTAATTTACCATGACCGTTAGGTTTTAACAATAAAGAAAGATGAGCAAATTCAGGCATTTCCTTTTCCCAACCGAAATATCTGTAAAGTAAAACATGCAAAGGTGCTGAAGGCAACCATTCTTCTCCTCTGATTACATGAGTTATCTTCATTAAATGATCGTCAACAATATTTGCAAGATGATAAGTAGGCAAGCCATCTGATTTAAATAAAACCTTATCATCCATTTGTGAAGAGTTTACTGTTATCCAGCCTCTTATCAAATCAAAAACTTTTATCTCTTCATCTTCAGGAATTTTTATCCTTATAACATATGGCTCACCGTTTTTTAATTTTTGTTTGACAATGTCTTCAGGTAAAGAAAGGGAATTTTTCATAGACATTCTCGAAATGGCATTATATTGTGGCGTTGAAATTTTTAATGCTTTCAGGTCATTTCTCATCTGTTCCAGCTCTTCGGGAGTGTCAAAAGCATAGTAAGCATTTCCGTCAGCAATGAGCTTATCAACATATTTTTTATAAATATTTTTTCTTTCCGATTGTTTATATGGGCCATAATCGCCACCGAGATGAACGCCTTCGTCAAATTTTATACCGCACCAGTTTAATGATTCAATAATATATTCTTCAGCACCGGGGACAAATCTTGTTCTGTCGGTATCTTCAATTCTAAGAATTAATTTGCCGTTATGTTTTTTAGCAAACAGATAATTATACAATGCTGTTCTAACTCCGCCGATATGCAAAGGACCTGTTGGACTCGGAGCAAATCGTAACCTTACGTTTTTGTTCTCCATTATTTTTTATTATTAAATATACAATTTTTAAATATTTTGCAAAGATATAAAATGAGAGATTCTTTGAAATTATCTTTTGCACTAAGTTTTGGATAAAATTAATTTTTAAGGTTCTACCACGAATTTAATGGAAGAATTAAAATTAAATAAGGATAAAATCTGAGAAAGAAAATAATGTTTTAATTTATTTTTTACCCCTTTGTTTTCGACATTTCCCCTACAATCACGATATATATCGGGAGGGGAGACAGTTCTTAGCATTTTTTTCAAGTAGATTTGAGAATACTTCACTTAGCCCCTCCCTTTTCCAAAGGGAGGGGTTGGGGTGGGTAAAATTTAATAGAGTAAAAATTAATCACTCACACAATCAATCAATCCGGCATTCTATTATTCTAATAATTTTTCCCATTAAAATAATATTAGAATCTTAATTGTTTATTTTC
>JAGGUV010000059.1 GCA_021158345.1 Bacteroidales bacterium | reverse complement strand
GTTCCTGACAGGTTTAAAAAGTTTTTATATATATAACATGGACAGGTCTGGCGACGCTGTCAGGTTATTTCAGCTCAGTAAAATATTAAATACTAAATTATCATTTAAATTC
This sequence comes from Bacteroidales bacterium, assembly GCA_021158345.1. Lineage (GTDB taxonomy): Bacteria > Bacteroidota > Bacteroidia > Bacteroidales > AUK083 > AUK083. The sequence continues at coordinate 22,946 of JAGGUV010000059.1, read as the reverse complement.
ATAAATATAATGATGTTTTTATTGATAAATAAATTAAAATATCATTACCTGCGGAAATTGTTATAACGTATATTATTTTATAGTCCAACTCCTATGGAGTTGTTTGTTATTTGTTTAATTTGCCACAAGTGAAACCTGTGGCTATTGTTATTCAATTCCTACGGAGTTTTATCAATTATTGAATTGAAAAAAATTAAAACTTTATTATTAATCTTGATTGATAAAACAATCCCGTAAGGGATTAAACAATAATAACCGTATGAGAATCATACGGAAGAAAAGGTAGAAAAACCTGAACCCTGTGAAGTGTTCAACAAATAATAATGAAATTATTCTGAGAAATAATTTTTAAAAATCGAAGGTTAAAATTTTTACATACTGCAAAGACAGTTTAATATAAAAAATTGCCACTAATGCTTTTTATGTAAAAATAATTATCAAAAAAGGGAGACAAAGTCTCCCTTTTTTTTCGTGCAAAATTCACACATAAAATTTTCAGTATCTCTTTAGAATTATTTTCCGAGAGTAGCAACCAAAACAGCTTTAATAGTATGAAGACGATTTTCTGCTTCATCAAAAACAAGAGATGCTTCCGATTCAAAAACTTCTTCGGTAACTTCCATACCATCAACACCAAATTTCTGATAAATTTCTTCACCAACTTTAGTTTGTCTGTTATGGAAAGCAGGTAAGCAATGTAAAAATTTAACATCAGGGTTACCGGTCATTTTCATAACTTTATCATTTACCTGATAAGGTAATAATAATTTAATTCTTTCTTCCCAAACAGAATCAGGCTCGCCCATAGAAACCCAAACATCGGTATATAAGAAATCGCAGTCTTTAACAGCTTTCTCAATATCTTCAGTAACTAATAATTTAGCACCTGTTTCTTTAGCAATTTCATTACAAGTATCTTGCAATTCCTGACTTTGTTGACAAGCTTTAGGAGCAGCAGCTCTGAAATCCATACCCATTTTAGCAGCAATAACCATTAATGAGTTACCCATATTATTTTTTGCATCACCGAGATAACAAAATTTAATATCTCTAAGAGGTTTATCAGAATGTTCCATCATAGTCATTAAATCAGCTAAAACCTGAGTAGGGTGGAATTCTGTTGTTAAACCATTCCAAACAGGTACGCCTGCATATTTGGCTAATTCTTCAACAATATCCTGACCAAAGCCGCGATATTCGATACCATCATACATTCTTCCAAGAACTCTGGCAGTATCTCTCATTGATTCTTTATAACCAATCTGAGAGCCTGAAGGTCCGAGATAAGTAATATGAGCGCCCTGGTCTTCGGCAGCGAGTTCAAAAGCACAACGTGTCCTCGTAGATGATTTCTCGAAAATCAAGGCTACATTTTTACCTTTAAGGTTTTGTTGTTCTGTTCCTGTATATTTTGCTTTTTTAAGGTCAATTGCAAGGTCTAAAAGAAATTTAATTTCTTTTGGAGTGTAATCTAATAGTTTTAAAAAATTTCTGTTTCTTAAATTATAAGCCATAATAATAATATTTAATAAGGTTAATACTCAATAATGTTTTATTTAAAAATTTTAGTTCCACAATCTTCATTTTGAAGGCTGCTAGCTTCAGTAATTATAGTCTCTTTACCTCCATTATTCACAAAATGGATGGCAGCTCTGACTTTTGGAGCCATACTACCTTCGGCAAAATGTCCTTGTTTAAGATATTCATTTGCCTGTTCAATATTTATTTTATCTAATTTTATTTCATCAGGTTTGTTAAAGTTAATACAAACTTTTGGAACATCAGTTAAAATAAAAAATTCATCTGATTTTATATTAACGGCAAGCTGTGATGAAGCCAAATCTTTATCAATAACAGCGTCAATACCAATAAGTTTATTATCGCCGTTAGCATAAGCAGGGATTCCGCCGCCACCAACAGTAACAACAATATTCCCTTCTCTTGCGAGTTTTTCAACTATTTCCCAGTTATTAATGGTAACAGGTTTTGGTGAAGCCACAACTCTTCTCCAGCCTCTTTTTCGCGGGTCTTCATGAAAAACCCAGTTGTTTTCCTTAGCTAATTTGTCAGCTTCTTCTTTTGTATAAAAAGGACCAACAGGTTTAGTAGGATTTTGAAATGCAGGATCGTTTTTGTCAACAATAACCTGTGTTATTAAGGTAATAATATTTTTATGAATATTATTTTCATATAAAACATTTCTAAGCTGTTGCTCAATCATATATCCTATAGAGCCCTGAGTTTCAGCAACACAAAAATCAATAGGCATTTTAGGAATACCGAAAATCCTGTTTCCTCCTTCATGTTGTAATAATACATTTCCCACCTGCGGGCCATTGCCATGACCTATAACAATATTATAGCCTTTCTTAACCAATTCTACCAAATGTGTACATGTTTGATAAACATTCTCTTCCTGCTCATCAATAGTACCTTTTTGTCCGCCTTTTAATAATGCATTACCACCAAATGCTACAACTGCTAATTTATTCATATTATATGTTTATCTTTGAATATTTAAAAAAATTTTATTTATATATTTTTTCTTTTAGAAAAAAGAATGCAAATTTATAATTTTATTTATATTTATTGAATAATTGTATTGATTATTATTTAATTAAATATTAAAAATATTGAAAGCTCAAAAAAAAGCATATTTCTTTGCTATTCTTGCAGTATTACTGTGGTCAACAGTCGGCTCTGCTTTTAAATTAACATTACAGCATATCAATTATCTTCAGATGCTTTTGTATGCTTCTTTTGTTTCAATCATAACATTATTCATTATTATCCTTATTCAAAAGAAATTTGTTTTAATAAAAAATATAAATGCTAAAGATATAAAAAGCTCGGCAATGCTTGGCATGTTAAATCCTTTTCTGTTTTATATTTTTCTGTTCAAAGGATATTCAATACTTCTCACACAGGAAGCTGTTGTGTTAAACTTTACCTGGCCCATAACTCTTGTTTTATTGTCAATACCTTTATTAAAACAAAAAATAAACATAAGAAGCATTTTAGCAATAATAATCAGTTTTACAGGTGCAATAATAATAGCTACTAAAGGCAATATTTTCCAGCTGAAATTTTCAAATACAAATGGTGTCATCATCATGCTTTCAAGCACTGTTTTTTGGTCATTATACTGGATACTGAATGTTAAAGATAAAAGGGAAGATCTAATAAAACTCTTTTTAAACTTTGTCTTCGGCTTCATCTATATTTTAATTTTAAACATTATTTTATCAAATATTCAAATGCCTGACAGGTATGGACTATTAGGGGTAATTTATATCGGGCTTTTTGAGATGAGCATAACATATATTTTCTGGCTTAAAGCATTAAGATATTCAACAACAACAGCAAAAGTCGGTAATTTAATTTTTATTGCTCCATTTCTCTCATTGATAATTATAAGCTTTGCTGTTGGCGAGAAAATAATGCCCTCATCAATAATCGGATTGATTTTAATAATCTTGGGAATTATTAGTCAGCGGAGGAAAGGGTGAGGTTAGAATGATTAAAGCAATTCATTTTTTTATGATAAAAACAATCTATTAATAAAAATTAAATTTTTCGTTAAATTTGTTTTTGAACAAATATTACGTGGGAAATAAAATTTATTTGATTATAAACAAATAAAATGTTTATATTCTAAAATTTTAGAATATAAACAATTTTTTTTTGAAGTAATGAGTTTTTGCTTTTCTATTGTTAAAATACTTAATTAAAATAACAGTATAACCATTATTTTTATATATCTTAATTTGGTGTTTTTAATTTTATCATTCACCATTCCACCCATCTGGGAAACCATATTTAAAAATAATATTAATTTTTTGGGATCTGGATATTAAACCCGGGTTTGTTCCGGGTTCACCTTCGGGAATAGGAGTTTTTAATTCGTTAAAATAATCGACCCAAATTTTAAAATAATTTTTTGTGTCAGGGTCTTTATAAGTCATTGGCTGTAATTCAAATACAGGTTTATTTTTATTTGCCTGATAAAAAATTTTATAAATTAGCTCCGAGCAATAATATTTATCATTATCAATATCAAAAACATCATCATATTTTTTACCAATTAAATCATTAGCATAAGAAACAGCTTTAGGGATAAGTTTTTGAAAATCATCTTTCAACCTACCAACAACAACTTTGGGATTATTGTTTTTGTCATGGCTGCGATTAAGAAAATCTTTTAAAGATGTTTTTTTTACACCTGCAGAAACTGCTTCAATTACAATAAAATTTTTAGCAATACTATCAAAAGCCACAATACCGATATGCGAAAATTTTGCACCATTATACCCAAAAGTAACTTTTTCAATAGCATCACAAAAAGCACCACAGTCAACATCCTGAAAAAGCAAATCGCCTTGTTTTAATTGAAAATTTTTTTCCTGTGATGAGACATTATTTGCAATTAAACCAAAAAATAAAACTAACGAAATAATATAATTTTTCAAAATCATAACTATTGAAAATAAACACACAAAAATATTATCTTTGCACAAATGAAAAAGACAAAAATAGCATTTAATACATTCGGATGTAAATTAAATTTTTCAGAGACATCAAGCATTTCAAAAAAATTTAATAAAGATAAATATCAGATAGTAAATTTCAACGAAAAGGCAGATATTTATATAATACATTCGTGTTCTGTAACAGCAAATGCAGAGCGTAAATGCAGGTTTGCAATACATCAGGCAAACAAAAAAAATCCTGAAGCAAAAATTGCACTCATGGGATGTTATGCAGAATTACATCATGATGATTTATTGAAAATTCAAGGTGTTGATATTGTGCTTGGCAATGTTGAAAAATATAATATTGTTGACTACATAGAAAAGAATAAAATTTTAAAAACAATACCTGATGTAAATAAAACAGAATCATTTCATCCTGCCTATTCATTGGGAGACAGAACACGTTCGTTTTTCAAGGTGCAGGACGGCTGCGATAATTTTTGTACTTATTGCATTATACCTTATGCCAGAGGTAGAAGCAGAAGCAATACCATTGATGAAACTATTAAAACAGCCAAAGAAATTGCTGCCACTGAAATAAAAGAGATTATACTTACAGGAGTAAACATAGGTGATTTTGGCAGAAAAAACGGAGAGTCGTTTTTAGGGCTTATCAAAGAACTTGATAAAATTAAAGGTATCGACAGGATAAGGATATCATCAATAGAGCCTGATTTATTGTCTGATGAGATAATTGAGTTTGTGGCAAAATCAAAAAAAATATTAAATCATTTTCATATTCCACTCCAGTCAGGTTCCGACAAAATATTAAAACAAATGCACAGAAAATACGATACTGAATTTTTTTCAGGAAGAATAAAAAAAATAAAATCATTAATGCCTGAAGCTTGTATAGCTATTGACCTTATCACAGGATTTCCGGGAGAAAGCGATGAGGATTTTCAGCAGACATATAATTTTTTGAATAATCTTGAACTTTCTTATCTTCATGTTTTTACTTATTCAGATCGTCCCGGTACTGTTGCTGCTAAAATAAAAGATAAAGTTAACAGCAAGATAAAAAAATTCAGAAGTAAAGAATTACATATTTTATCGGATAATAAAAAAAAGGAATTTTATAAACAAAATATTGGAAATAAATCAAAAGTGCTTTTTGAATCCGGCAATATTGACGGTTATATGCACGGTTTTACTGAAAATTATATTAAAGTTAAAACAAAATACAATCCTGATTTAGTTAACAAAATTATAGATGTTGAATTGAAAGATATAGATAAAGAAGGTATCTTTGTATTTAATAAATAATTTTTTTGTTATGGATTTAAAAAAAACATGCTTGAAAGTTTGCAGCCTTTGCAAAGAAACAGGTGAATTAATAAAACATCATCAAAATCAATTTTCATCATCAGATATAAAAGAAAAAGGTATTCATAATTATGTTACTTATGTTGATAAACTGTCAGAACGCACTTTAACAAAAGAACTTTTAAAAATGATTCCTGAAGCAGGTTTTATTGTTGAAGAAAACACTATTGACAAAAAAGGAGAAAAATATAATTGGATAGTAGATCCCCTTGACGGGACAACAAATTTTATTCATTCTTTGCCAATATTCGCCATTAGCATTGCTTTGATGAAAGATGATGAAGTTATTCTCGGCGTTGTTTACGAGATTAATTTCGAGGAATGTTTTTACGCATGGCAAGGCAGTAAAGCTTTTTTAAATGATAAAGAAATTCATGTGTCTGAAACATCTAAACTCGACAACAGTTTATTGGCAACAGGGTTTCCTTATTATGACTATCAAAGATTAGACGAATACCTTGGTTTATTCAAATATTTAATGAAAAATACTCAAGGCTTGCGTAGATGGGGTTCAGCTGCTACTGATTTGGCTTATGTTGCTTGTGGCAGATTCGATGGTTTTTATGAATATGGCTTAAGTCCCTGGGATGTTGCTGCAGGTGCTTTTATTGTTAAGCAAGCCGGTGGAATTGTTAATGATTTTAAAGGAGAAAATAATTTTATCTTTGGTAAAGAAATTATTGCTGCTAACAATAAAATATCTGATAAAATAAATAATACTGTTAAAATTTTTTTTTAGTTTTATAATGTCCTTAAAATAAAAAAATGGCAAAAAAAAATAATATACTATTTATCTTTCTTTTGATATTATTGATTTCGTTTTTCACTAAAAATCTTTATTCTCAAAAGAATGATACTGCAAAAATTTATAAAGTATATAAATTTGATATTAAAGAAAATATAGCAAAACCTGTATTCAGAAAGACACAAATAGCTTTTAAAGAGGCAGAAAAAATTAATGCTGACTTGATTTTAATACATATGAACACTTATGGGGGAGAGGTGAAGTCAGCAGACTCAATCAGAACCAGGATTTTAAATTCACATATTCCAGTGATAGTATTTATTGATAATAATGCAGCCTCAGCAGGAGCATTAATATCCATAGCCTGTGATAGCATTTATATGCGTCCGGGTGCAAGCATAGGCGCAGCAACTGTTGTAGATCAAACTGCCAAGGCTATGCCCGATAAATATCAGTCGTATATGCGTTCTACTATGCGTGCCACAGCAGAAGCAAAAGGTCGTAATCCGAAAATAGCAGAAGCTATGGTTGACCAGAGGATTTATGTGGCAGGCATTTCTGATACAGGAAGTGTTATCACTTTTACTCCTTCTGAAGCTATGAAGTATGGTTACTGCGAAGGTCAGGCAGAAAATATTAAAGAGGTTTTAAAATTATATGGACTCAAAAAATATAAAATCACAGAGCAGCATCTTACAGCCTCTGAAAATATTATAGGTTTTCTTATCAATCCAATTGTTAGCGGACTTTTAATAATGCTCATAGTAGGAGGGATATATTTTGAGTTTCAGACTCCGGGTATTGGCTTTCCTCTTGCGGTGGCAGTGCTTGCAGCATTATTGTATTTTGCTCCTCTTTATCTTGAAGGGCTGGCAGCTAATTGGGAAATAATAATTTTTATTGTCGGACTTATTCTTATTGGTCTTGAAATATTTGTTATCCCGGGATTTGGCGTGGCAGGAATTTTGGGGATTGTTTTTATTATTACAGGACTCTCGTTGAGTATGGTTGATAATATTGGCTTTAGCCTATCTCCTGTTCAATGGACAACTTTGGCAAAATCGTTTTTTATTGTTGTTATTGCATTTTTTCTCGCAATAGTTTCATCGTTATATTTAAGTAGCAAATTATTTTTATCTGAAAAAACTATTCTCGGAAAATTTGCTCTTCACTCTGTGCAAACCAAAGAACAAGGTTTTGTTGCTTCTGATAATATGTATAAAACTATGATTGGAAAAACCGGTGTTGCTCACACAATTTTAAGACCTGTAGGAAAAGTGAAAATTGATGATGATATTTTTGATGCTTCTTCTGAAATCGGTCATATTGAAAAAGGTGAAAAAATTGTAGTTGTCAGATATCAGGCATCTCAACTGATTGTTAAAAAAGAAGAATAAAAAAATAAAAAATGCCCCGGGTTTTTTTAAAATTTTGTCTTGAACCTGATGAAATATGCGATGCATTTCATTGGTCAGGTACAAAATAACGAAAAAATCAAGACTTCAAATTCTTTTCTAAGAATATCTACGGACACATAAAACCCCGCAATCCAAGCCGCTTTGCCATTTTATTTACTATTTTTTTACAACATTAGTTTATGGAGTTTTTCATAGTAATTATTTTTTAAAATACTAACGCTTCAGGATTGCTTAGCTCAAGGCCAACGCTTTTTATGCATCCTAGATCTTCTAAGAAAATTATTTGATGTCAGGGTTTTCATAGTATTTTTTTAAGGTTATTTTTGTTTTCAACAATAGCTATCGGAACGAACTCAAACATTCTGAACTAAACACAGACATTATGGAAAAACACTAATTAATCATTAAAAAATTTAATTATTAGAACAACATTACTATTTTTGCAGCATCGTTAAAAATATTTTTTTTACATGGAAAATAAAAAAAGAAACAGCAGAAGGAAACCCGAGTGGTTAAAAGTAAAACTACCTAAAGGTGAAAATTATGTTAAAGTAAAAAATATTGTAAAAAAACATCATTTACATACTATTTGCGAAAGTGGTGATTGTCCGAATATAGGAGAATGTTGGGGTGAAGGTACTGCTACCTTTATGATTCTCGGTGACATCTGTACTCGAGCTTGCAAATTTTGTGCTGTTAAAACAGGTAAACCTGAACCTGTTAATTTTGATGAGCCTTTAGAAGTTGCAAATTCGATAAAATTAATGCAACTTAAACATTGTGTTATTACTTCCGTTGACAGAGACGATTTAGAAGATTTCGGAGCAGGTTTCTGGGCTGAGACAATAAAAACTATAAAAAAGATAAATCCCGGCACAACTATGGAAGTTCTTATCCCTGATTTTCAGGGGAATATTGATTGTCTGCAAAAAGTTATTGACGCAAAACCCGAAGTAATTTCTCATAATCTTGAGACTGTGCGCAGACTAACACCACAAATCAGAAGCAGAGCCACTTACGATACCAGCTTAAAAGTATTAAAACATATTGCCGAATCAGGATTAATTGCTAAATCGGGAATTATGCTTGGCCTTGGTGAAACAGAAAAAGAAGTTTATGAAACTATGGACGACCTTAAAAGTGTTGGCTGTAAAGTGCTTACAATTGGGCAATATCTTCAGCCTACATGGGATAACATTGAGGTAACAGAATATGTTACACCTGAACAATTTAAAAAATACGAAGAGGTTGGGCTGAAAAAAGGTTTTAGACATGTTGAAAGCACACCGCTGGTAAGAAGTTCATATCATGCTGCTAAACATGTTAAATAAGTTTGGAGTGCATAGAGTTTGGAATTTGGAGTGTGTTAATGCCTAAATAACGTTGACAGTTTTAATTCAAATAATTATTTATAAAACACAACTTTATAAGAAGCGGCATTATCTTTATTGTCTTTCACTTCAAGTTTAAAAACATTTTTTCCTGATTTTACTCTCCTGTCAAAACTATAGAACATAAGGTCATTTTTAGCATCATATTCCACTAACACCCATTTATCATTAAGAAAACCATTGTAAGATTTAATGTCTGACAAAGTATCTTTTACACAGAGTTTAATAATTTTTTGTTTTACAATTTTTTTATTATTAAGAGGTTTTATTACGGGTGGTACAGTGTCAATAGCAATATAATAATCACCTAATTCTTTAATTTTTGCATTCACAAAACCATTTTTCCATTCACCTTCAGCAAAGTCTATTTCTCCTTTTTCATCTTTTTTTATAATTAATAATTTTGATTTTAATTTATCGGAAACAAATTTTGGTTTAATAGATAAAATACATTTTTTATGTAAAGGAGTATATCTGTTATGGATATGATAGAGTTTAGAATAACCGTCTGTAACAATAGAACCGGAACATTTAAAAATAAAATCAAGGGTATCATACAAAGCAAAAGCAGGCACCTTTAGATTCAAATCATCAGTTTTAATAAAATTGTTTTTATCCCAATAAAATAATTTTCCTTTTATTTTTTTTTCTTTAATTTTATGATTTGATTTTTCGCTTTTAACCACAAATTTTAATATCGATATATTTCCGTTTGCATCTTTTATTTCAAAACACAAATTATGATATTTGTTGTCATCAAAATTTATGATTCCATTATTTTTAACTTCATCATAAATGCTTAGTTTATTATTGGGACTAACATAAGTTCTCAGAATTTTAACATCGGATTTAATAAATTCTGCATAATCTATTAAAGTGTTAACATCACGTTTTTCGGAAAATGAGAACTCTTTTAATCTGTGTGAATAGCATAAAACAGAATCTTTAAAAAGTTTAACAGAATAAACGCCATTTTGATTTGAGGCATTGTTTAAAATGTCATAAGTTTTAATGCCAAAAAAAATATTTCCTGAAACAGAAATAGTGTCGTTGTTTTTCAGATGGTATTTTGGTCCCCAGCCTCTTAGAGAAAATGTTTCAGGCGAATTTTTTCCATTTACAAAACTATTGTTTCCATAAGGATATAATCTCATTAAAATAATTTTGGGTCTGATATAATCTTTTACTTTAAAACCAAAAAGTAAAGGATTTAAAGGGTGTTGAGATTTTTCGTCCCTGATTTCAAAATGCAGATGAGGTCCAAAAGCTCCACCTGTCATTCCTGAATATGCAATAATATCACCTTTTTTAACTTTTAACAGATTTTTAGGAACGTCAATGTCAATTTCAAAAGTCTTATTTTTATATTGTTGTTTAAGTGTGTGTTTTGTAAGGGTTTTGTTAAATTTTTTCAGATGTCCGTAAACAGAAACATAACCATTGGGGTGTGTGATATAAAGAGCTTTGCCGTAACCGTTTGCTGATATTTTTATCCTTGACACATAACCGTTAGCAACAGCATAAATTTTTTTACCTGTTACACCTTGAGTTTTAATATCTATTCCTGAATGGAAATGATTTTCTCTAATCTCACCAAAAGTTCCCGAGAGATAAATCGGAAAATTAACAGGAGAACGAAAATAATGTTTAGGATATTTTTTTTGTGGAAATACTAAAACACTAATGTTTGATAATAATATTATTAATAAAAATTTACAGATGTTAGTTTTCAAAATCTTCAACAGTTTTAATAAGTATGCTCATCGAATTAATAACAAAATCAGCTTTTGTGAAATCTCCTTTAAGATTATCTTCATTAAAAAAGATAGTCTTCATACCTGAGTTTTTAGCTTCGTAAATATCTTTTTTATAATCATTGCCAATCATAATACATTCTTCAGGCGAACGATTGATATTTTTCAGGATAGAGGTAAAAAATCTTTTATCAGGTTTGCTATAACCGAGGTCTTTTGATGAGTAGAAATGTTTAAAATATTTATCTACATCAACTCTTTTAAGAGCTTTTATCATGGCTTCAGTATCAGAGCAGCCCGCATTGGTGGCAATACAACAAAGATATTTTTTTGACAGATATTCAAGTGCAGGTTTTATATCAGGAATAAGCTCAACATTTTTCCATAAATACATAGGTCCTTCAAGTTCGGGGAAGTCACGCATAATAGTATTTCCCCAGTCAAAGATTAAAGCTTTTATCATATTTTTATTATTGCGATTTGTAACAACAGAACAAAAATATCAATTATTTATTAGCCTGATATAAAGATTTTATTAATTTTTATCGAAATTTACAGGAAATAACAAAATTATTAGAAGTCGCCTTAAAATAAACACTATCAGGAAATATATTTTTTTGAACCTTAACAATTATTAAAAAAATATTAATTTTATAGAGACATTAAAATTCTGAAAAATGACAAAACATTATCTAACCTGGTGGAATATCGAAAATCTTTTCGACACCTGCAATTCATCACACAGACCTGATTGGTTAGCAAAAACACTTAAAAAAGAATTAAAAAACTGGGACGATAAAATCCTTGATAAAAAACTTACAAACATAAGTTCTATTATCTGCAAAATAAATAACTGTAAAGGACCTGATATAATCGGTGTATGTGAGGTGGAGAACAGAAATGTGCTTGAAAAACTTATTAAGAAACTTAGTTGTCTGCAAAGAAATTACAAAATAATTCATCATAACACTGATGATAAACGTGGCATTGATGTAGCATTTATTTATGATGCTGCTAAATACACTCATAAGGGAAAAATTTTCAGTCTTGAAATAATGAAACGTAATGCAACAAGGGACATCCTGCAGATAGAGCTTTTCACAAAAAAAGGGAATAAGCTTACAATACTCGGCAACCACTGGCCATCACGAAGCGGCGGGCAATACAAAACAGAGCCATATCGCATAATGGCTGCAGAAACACTAAGTTACTGGATAAGCAGAGTACAAGAAATATCAGGTGATAAAACCCCAATTATAGTTATGGGCGATTTTAATGATGAGCCTTTTTCCCGCTCTTTAACAGATTATGCCCTTAGCTGTGAAAACAGAAATAAAGTCTCTTATGGCAAAAATCCTTATTTGTTTAATCTTTGTTATGAAGCCGTTGGACAAAGAAAAGGAAGCTTTATTTTTAATTCAACACCTTTTATGTTTGACCAAATACTTGTTTCAAAAGGATTAGCTCAAAAAAGCAATGTTTTTCAACTCGACACAAAGGCTTTTTGCATAGAGACTTTTAATGGAATGACTAAAGGCAGATATAATACTCCTGTGCGTTTTGGCAGACCATCAAATAAAAACACTTTTAATCCTGCCGGATTTAGCGACCATCTTCCTGTATCTGTTATTATTAATGAAAAATAATGATGATAATTTTCGCCCTGAAAGGGCAGGTTAAAATTAAACGATAAGCAATTTGTATAGCAGTGATGAGATGTTAGTTTTTAAATAAATCTTTCAATAAATTATAAACATTTTTTAAAGTCAGTCTTTGTCACAAGCGGCAGGGATAGTAGCGATAGCCTGATGAAATAATAAGCTTTAAATTTTCTTAGCAGGCGGAGGCTGACGGCAGGAAGCCCACGCACTGCTTAGAAAATTTTGCTTATTATGAATCAGCTATAAGCGGATAGCCCGTTTTAGCCGCCCATAAAAACATTTAAAAATACTTTACACATTAACAAAAAAAAGAGCCGCATGCAAAAATCATACGGCTCTAAAAATATTATTTTTATATTAAAATTATTTAATATAAAGTTTTTTAGTAATTAAGCCTTCGGTAGTTTCTATTTTAACAAGATATACACCGGTTTTATATTCAGCGGTATTAATTTTAAAAATATTATTGTCAACAACATTTTCAGATATCATTTGACCTACGTAGTTGAAAATACTAACTCTGTTAATATTTTTTTCTGATTTAATAATAACATAATTATAAGCAGGGTTAGGATAAATCAAAGTGTTATAAGTTGTATTTTCGTTGATACCAACAGTAACAGTTAAATTAACAGGAATTTCGATACGTTCGTTTTCAAGGTCATTAGATCTTAGAATAAGAGTAGCGTGATATTCGGGTTCTGTTAAAAGAGTTCCGTCAATATTGAGAGTGATATCAGAATTTTCACCTGCAGCAATAGTTCCTGAAGCAGGAGTAACTGATAACCAGTTGATAGAAGGAGTTCCTGAAAGGTTAGCTCTGATATTCCAGTTGTAGTCTAAAGCAGCATTATCAGAAAGATGAGACCAACCAGGGCCTATAGAAATCCAGTCACCATTAGGATTGTGAGGACCAGCATCACAACCGGCACAATAGGCTCCATCAGGTTGATCAATTAAATACCCAACCCAGATATCAGCACCTGTTAATTTCAGAGGAGTTGTTAAAATAACATGATTCCATTCACCTGGTAATGCGATGAAATCTTGTTCATATAATAAATCTCCAGGACCTGGCACGTTAGAAGAACCCATATCGTAAATAAGAATTTTAGTAAAGTTTGGTGCGTCATTAATATATAAGTCAACAGAATTAATTTCCATACCAATATAAGGGGCAACCATAGCAGCAGGGAACATAGCAGCTACTCTAAATTCTCCGGGAGAATTTAATCCAATAGCAGAACTATTGTCACCATCATAATGAAGAACTTCATCCTTAGTTGCAGGGTTGTTTAAAGCAGGAACAGCATTTGGAGCTAATGAAAATTCAACTGAATTTTTCTTAAAAGTATTATTTAATATTGGTGTTGGGATACTGTATTTAGCTGTTGCAGCAGGATAAGTAACAACAATATTATAGTCAAGATCTCCGCCACCATCATTAGCAATATTTAATGTTTCAGTAGTTGTGCTACCTGGATCAACAATAGAGGTTATAGGATCTGTGCTAACATTAATTACAGGATTTGTTGAAGGAGGTACATCTTCTACATAAACAATATCATCGAAATAATATACAGGATCAGTTCCACCTGCATAGAAGTCTATACCACCTAATTGTAGAGTACCAGGGTCACCACCTGCTTTAACACTATATTGCCATTTATGTACTAAATTTCCATTATAATATAACCATGCAGTATCAATATCCAGGTCAATAACATTGTTCATTTCGAACCATTCGTCATGATTAAAGCTAAAACCAACATTAGAAGTATCAGAATCGGCTCTAACACTAGCATGATTGTTATTTCCGAAATAAACCTCGAAAGCCCACTCATTTCCGGGATTTTCAAATTTTTGGAAATTGTAATAGCCTGCATTTCCTGAAGGAATATACATATACCATGTAACATGATATTTTCCTGAGGTTTTGTTTCCAAGAGGAAGAATAAGGTCAGTAGAACCATCTATTTTAGGAGCTTTTGTAGCACTATGTGATTGTTCTTCAAGAACTAAAGCGTCTTCAGAAGAACCTGGATTATTACTCCATGTGGTCCAAACATCTGAATTAAGAGCGAGATATTCCCCTGCTGTATATGATTCAAAATCATCAGAGAATAAAGCGTTTTCACCAGCTGTTAAACTAATGTCATCAATTTGAAAACAAAAAGCATCGTGAGAAACACATTGAATGGCAACATAAACATTTTGTCCTGCATAAGCGGAAAGATCATAAACATATTCTGTCCATGTTACAGGTGCTTCAATATAAGTAGCTCCTGAAATTACTGTGAAGCTTGCAGGATTGTTGTCAGTAGTAGAAACAGCAACATTAAATCTTTCAAGACCATACTGATCAGTAATAGATTTTGCCCAGAAAGAAAATTCAGCATCAGTCATAGGCAAAGCTACCTGTGGAGAAATAAACCAATCGTTATTGTCAGGAGTAGTAGAGGCAAAACAAGCTCCATATTTATCGCCTGAGTGAGCGTACCAGTCTTCACCTAAAGCAGGTGTTGTTTGTAATGGATTAAAGCATAAAAATGCCATTGCTGTTCCTGAGTTAGGAAAAGTAACATCTTGAATACCATAAGTTGTACTCCCATCAACGTCATTAACAGTCCATGGGTCGAAGGTAAGTGCAAAATCAGTAATATCCTCAAAATCTACAAAACCTGGCGTTGGTTTAGCGTTATTAACAATTTTTTGTGGATTAGATTTTACTATGGCTCTTTGCTGAGCATAAGTAAAAGTTACTGACATTACGAGTGTCAAAATTAATAGTGTAAGTTTTTTCATCATTCTGTACGTTTTTTGTTAATAATTTTCTAACAAAGATAATAATTATTTTATTAATGTTTCGAGAAATATTTAATATTTATTTTTTTTTTGACAGGATTTTTTTGCCTTCGGTATTAATTTGATTTTGATGTGATGAATACTAAAGTTTTACATGTATGTATTTCACTGTATTACAATAATATAACAATATATTAAGATGCAGGAAATGCGAATTTGGCAGATTTATACTAAAAAAAGCCTGATTATTTAATCAGGCTTAAATATTAAAAAAGAATTTTTTTTAAACTAAGTTAGCAAAACCCATAAAAGCAAGGGATAATATTCCTGCAGTAATAAGAGCGATAGGAACACCTTTCATACCTTTAGGTACATTAACCAGGTCGAGATGTTCTCTAAGTCCTGCAAATAATGTTAAAGCCAGTCCATAACCAATAGCTGTAGAAAATGCAAAAACAATACTTTGCATAAGGTTGAAATCTTTTTGAATAACTAATATAGCTACACCTAAAACAGCACAGTTAGTAGTAATAAGAGGTAAAAAAATACCTAAAGCCTGATATAATGCAGGGCTGATTTTTTTTAGGATAATTTCAACCATTTGCACTAGCGAAGCAATAACAAGAATAAAAGATATTGTTTGCAGAAACTCTAATCCTAAAGGATTAAGAATATAGTTTTGTACTAACCATGTAACTAATGTTGCAAGAGTAATCACAAACACAATAGCTCCCGACATTCCGACAGCAGTATCAGTTTTTTTGGAAACGCCGAGAAAAGGACATATTCCTAAAAATTGTGATAATACAACATTATTAACAAAAATAGCAGAAATGATAATTACAAAATACGTCATGATATTGAATTTTTACAAAATGGTTAAACAGATTTTTTTATTTTGTTTACTAAAGCGATTAAATAGCCAAGAGCAATAAAGGCACCTGGAGGCATAACAAATAGTAAAATCGTTTTAGTATTTTCGGCTACAAATTTATAATCGAAAATAGAGCCGCTACCTAAAATTTCACGTACACTTCCTAAAATTACCAAAGCTAAAGTAAAGCCAAGCCCTATTCCTATTCCATCGATAATTGAAGATAAAACTGAATTTTTTGAGGCAAAAGCTTCAGCTCTTCCAAGTATGATACAGTTTACAACAATAAGAGGGATAAATAATCCTAATTGTTTATATAAAGCAGGTACATATGCTTGCATAACCATTTGTACTATGGTTACAAAAGAGGCAATTACAACGATAAAAGCCGGTATCCTTACTTTGTCAGGGATAAAGTTTTTTATTAATGATATAACCATGTTTGACATAATAAGAACAAAAGCTGTTGCCAGTCCCATACCCATACCATTGATAGCAGAAGTTGTAACACCTAATGTAGGGCACATACCCAATAATAAAACAAATACAGGATTTTCTTTAAGAAAACCTTTAGTAAAATTTTTCCATTGATTCATTATTCATTTCCTCCAAATTTAACAAAAGCATTATAAGCACGTTGAACAGCATCGCAAAAAGCGCGTGAGCTAATTGTTGCTGCAGTTATAGCATCAACATCGCCATTATCTTTTTTAACAATTAATTTAAAATTTTTAGGGTTTTTATTTTTAAACTGCCCTTTGAATTTTTCTTCAGTCATTTTTGTTCCTAAGCCGGGAGTCTCTTTAAGTTCTAGAACTTCAATATTATAAATACAGCCATTTGGAAGAAATCCTACCATTAATTTAACTCTACCTCCAAAACCTTTGTCAGTGTATGTTTCAATAGCTGTGCCTACATAATTACTGTTTTTATAAGTATTATTTATTATTAGAGAATCTTCACCATCGTCAGGTTTATATTTAAAAGTCTTAATAATTTCAAATTCAGGAACAACATTTTTTATAGCTAATTCTTGTTTTAACAATTTTGATTTTTCAATAGGTTTTTTTGTTAAATTGTAAATAGCTCCTAAAGCAAGTGCTGCAACTCCACAAATTATCAGCAGAGTCAACACCATATTTTTAAAATTTGATTCTATTTTAGCCATTTTTTTTATTATCTAAAATTATTTTTTTACAGTTTCACCAAAAAGTTTTGGTTTAAAAGCTTTGTTTATCATTGGAACAAAGGCATTCATTATCAAAATAGAAAATGAAACACCTTCGGGATAAGCTCCGAAAACACGTATTAATACAGTGATTACACCACATCCTAGTCCAAAGATAAGCATGCCTTTATAAGTCATAGGACTTGTTACCATATCAGTAGCCATAAAAACAGCTCCTAACATCAAGCCACCTGATAATAATTGATATACAGGGTCTATGTATAGCTCAGGATTGATAAGCCATAAAATTCCGGAGAAAACAAATACAGATCCAATAAATGCAACAGGTATATGCCAAGTAATAATTTTTTTGCACAACATATAAATGCCACCGATAATAATAGCTATTGCAGATATCTCACCAAGAGAACCGCCACAATTTCCTATCAGCATATCAAAGTATGAAGGTATATTTGACATTAAGTCAGAAACATGATTGCCTTTGGCAAGACCTTCTTTAATAATACCAAGAGGTGTAGCACCGGTAACAGCATCTAAGGAAGTGCTGAACCTTCCGGGAACAGGCCATGAAGTCATGTCAACAGGAAAAGATATTAATAAAAATACTCTTCCAACTAATGCAGGGTTAAAAGGGTTTTTCCCCAGACCTCCAAAAGACATTTTCGCAATGCCTATTGCTACAAATGCACCAATAATCATTTCCCAGATGGGTAGGTTGCTTGGCACATTGAAAGCAAGCAATATTCCTGTAATTACTGCTGAACCATTATTTATTGTTATTTCACCTTTAATAATATATTTTTGAATTAAAAATTCAAACAATACACACGAAACAACAGATGTTAAAGTAATTATTATTGCTGGTAATCCGAAGAAATAAAATGCCATAAGCATAGCAGGTATCAAAGCAATAATAACACCTTGCATGATTTTTTTTACAGATTGATCTCCATGAACATGAGGAGATCCTGAAATAGTAAGAATATTCATATTGTTATATTATTTCTTAATTATTTTTTTCTTCTTTTTCTAATAATCTGACCAACTTTATTTTTACCAAGTCTAAGATTATCTAAAAGTGGTCTAAATGATGGACAAGTGAATTGGCAACTGCCACATTCAATACAGTCCATGATATGATGTTTTTCCAGTTCTTCGTAATTTTTATGTTCAGAAAGTGCTGCGAGTAAATAAGGTTCAAGGCCCATTGGACAAGCAACAACGCATTTTCCACAACGAATGCAATTTTGTTCTTTATTTCTTTTACTCTCTGATTTTTTCATTAAGAGAATACCTGAAGTGCCTTTAACAACAGGAACATCAAGAGAAGTTAAAGCTTTGCCCATCATAGGTCCGCCACTAATAATTTTTCCTGTATCTTCAGGCAGGCCACCTGCTTTTTCAATTAAATAATTAACAGGAGTACCCATCCTAACCATTAAGTTTTTAGGTTCTTTTACTGATTTTCCTGTAACCGTTACTACTCTCTCGAATAAAGGTTTGTTTTTTTGAACGGCTTCGTAAACAGCAAAAGCAGTACCAACATTGTCAACAACACAACCAACATCAAGGGGCAATTTCCCTGAAGGCACCTCTCTGTTTGTTAATGCTTTGATGAGTTGTTTTTCACCACCTTGTGGATATTTTACTTTTAAAGACTCAATTTTTATTCCTTTGTAATTTTTAGAAAGCTCAGTTAAATGGTTAATAGCGTCTTTTTTATTGTTTTCTATTCCAATAATTGCATTATCAACATTAAGAGCTTTCATTAAGATAGAAGTTCCAATAAGAATTTCTTCACCTTTTTCAAGCATCATTCTGTGGTCAGAAGTTAGATAAGGCTCACATTCAACACCATTAATAATAAGATAATCAGCTTTTTTGCCTTCAGGTAACATAAGTTTCACATGAGTGGGAAAACAAGCACCACCCAAGCCAACAATACCCATTTCTTTTATTTTTTGAATTATTTCACCGGAAGAAAGAGTAATATCTTTTTTTATTTCAAGTGATTTGTCAATACTATCAATCCATTCATCACCTTCAACATCAACAACAATACAAGGTTTTTTATAACCACTGGCATCAATAAAATTATCAATTTTACTGATTTTTCCTGAAACAGATGAGTGATTGTTAGCGCAAATAAAAGATTCGCTTTTAGCAATTAGTTGACCTGTTTTAATAGAGTCCCCTTTTTTTACTACTAAAGTAGAAGGAGCCCCAAGGTGTTGTGTTATAGGTATATATACTTTTTGAGGGATAGGTAAAATTTCTATTGACTTAGTTTGTGAAATTTTATTTTCGTTAGGATGAACACCCCCTTTTTTAAAGGTTCTCAATATATTTTCCTCCTGTAATTATTTTAATTAAGTTAATTTAATTTTTTTCAACAGTTTTTTTATCTGTGTCAACTATGACTTTTGGTTTCCTTGGTGGAAAATTAATGTCAAGTATAGCCCCTGTAGGACAAACTTCAACACATTTTCTACAGAGCTTACATTTTTCAAAATCAATATAAGCCAGGTTATTTTTTAAAGTGATAGCATCGAAATTACAAGCTTTAACACATTTGCCACAGCCTATACAAGCTGTTTTGCAATTTTTTAAAGCTACAGCACCTTTTTCTTCATTAACGCAAGACACAAATACTCTTCTATTTTTTTTGCCTTTATATCTAAGTTCGATAATGTTTCTAGGGCAAGCTGTAACGCAAGCACCACAGGCAACACATTTTTCTTCTTTAACAACAGGCAGACCGGTTTTTTTGTCAATATAAATAGCGTCAAACTGACAAGCATCAACACAATCGCCTAAGCCAAGACAACCGTATGGGCAACCGCTTTCGCCATGATAAAGATTATTGGCAAAAGCACAGCTGGTAATACCATCGAAATTATTTTTTTTAGGAGCATTTTCTTTAGAGCCAGAGCAGCGTACTACAGCAACCATAGGTTCACTTTCTTTTACTTCTAATCCAAGTATGCCAGCTATTTTATTCATGGTTTCGTTTCCTCCGACAGGACATCTAAGACCTTCGAGATTTCCTGCTTTAACAACAGCTTCAGCAAAATTTCTGCATCCTGCAAAGCCGCATCCTCCACAATTAGCCCCGGGTAATACCTCCTCTATTAAATCAATCTTCGGATCTTCAATAACTTTAAATTTTTGTGCAACAAAATATAATATTATTGCTGCTACTACACCTATTGAAGCTAAGGAGATTACTGAATAAATAATTATATCATTCACCTTTTGTTGTTTTTATTTATTTTTTTATTTAAAGATTACTTAAAAATCGTAATTAACCGCAAATTTAAAAAAATGACATAATAAAATTATAAATTGTATTATTTTTTTAAAAATTTTATTTTTTTTTATTTTTATAACTTTTTAATATTGTTTAAACATATTATTGAAATGTAGTTTATTCGTTATATCTTTTTTTTTATCTGAAAATTAAAAGTTTTATTTAATTTATCTCTATTAAAATAAATTATCAGATAATAAGGTATTAATAAACATAGAGACAATAATCCTGACAATCCTTCATTATTAGTAATAAAGATGAAAAACATTAATGATGAAAATAATATAATAAAAGGTAGTATATATCCGAGAAAAACAGCTTTTTTGCCTAATGATTTTTTCATATACACAATTATATTATCTCCGATTTTATATTCAGAATTATTATCTTTTTTATTAATTTGAATAATTTTTTCTTTTAAATCGGATACAGGGCAAAAAGATTTTGCGTGGCATCCGGAACAAGCAGAAGCAGATAAGATTTTAACAAAAATATAATTTTCATCAATATTATATATTTTTCCGTCATGTTCAATTATTTCAATATTATTCATAATGTGTTTTTTAATTTATTTTCTTTAATAATAATTAAAGGGCTAATAATTAATAGTAATGATGAAATTATTATTAGTCCGATTCCAATTCCAAATTTATCTGCAAGCAGACCTAAAATTGGTGCACAGATAGCTGCAATTAGTGTCTTTACTTGTGATTGTGCAGACAATATTGTAGCTAAAATATTCTGATTAATGATATCTGATACATAGGCAACTCCCATTGGTTTACGGATATTTTCTATTAAAAATAGGAGCAAAAATAATATAATTGATGATATTAACATATTAAAATTAATAAATATTCCAATTAATAATGCTGTAATAAGTCCTAATATTAATGTGATATTTATCGGCTTATGAATTTTTTTAAACAGAGCCGTAATTCTACCTGAATTGCGAGCACTTATTGAAGTAAGTATATAAATTATAAAATATACTATACCTATTATTATTGATGTTCTTTGTTTATTATCAATATACATTAACAAGGGAAGAGAAAGGGCAAAAGTTTTCAATATTGGTTGAAGATAATCTTTTATTGTTTTAAAAAAACCGCTAAAGACAGCCTGATTGGAAATTGCTTTTATTATTGATATATCTTTAAATGATTTAATGAATTCTAGTATTGTGAGTTTAAAAACAGATTTAATACTTTTATTATTAATATTTATTTTACCGTCGAGCTCCTTTGGGTATGAAATCATTAAAATTAAATCAAGGAAATAAGGTATTATTGAAAATAGGAATATTGAATTGTAATTGTCGGAAATAAAGACAATAATAGCTGCAATGATAGCAGATAGAGCAGAGCCAATTTGAGAATACGACCTTGTATGACCATAATAATAGACTTTCTGGTTTTGCCAGTTTTTAATATTTAAATATTCTAAAATCATAGCTTTATGAGTGCCTGTGCGAAAAGCCTCCCCAAAAGAAAAAAATAATATGGCAACTATCAGAATTAAATAGTTTGCAGAGAAATAAAAAATAATAAAAGATATTATGTATGAGATAAAAGCGGAAATCATGGATTTTCTTCTTCCAATGGTATCAGCAATAATACCTGTTGGTATTTCAGAAATATTAGTAATAATTTCACGTATAGAATATAAAACACCAATTTGAAGAAAATTCAGACCCTTTCCAAGGAAGAAAAGAAATAAAAAAGGCTCAAAAAATCGTAAATTCTTTAAAAAACCATAAGAGCAAAATTTATAATATTGTATGTCTTTTATGAATGTTTGTTTGTTGTGGCTCATTATTAGACGCTTAGACTTTTATTGAAATTAATTTTCAAAATTAATATTTTTTATGAAATATTTTGTTTAATTAAATATTTTATATATTTGCCGCAAGAAATAATATTCCAAAATTTTTCAATTATT
>JAGGUV010000171.1 GCA_021158345.1 Bacteroidales bacterium | reverse complement strand
CTGAATTCTTCTAACATTTCCTGTGTTTCTTTGCTCAGGCGTTTGAAACCTGCAGGGAAATCACCATCAAGGTAAACTTTAAAATATACAATATCATCCAGATTTTTCAGCATATTTTTTGTTGCAGGTGATAAAGAAAATCTTTTTTCAGCAGTAAGATCGAAACGTGTAAAAACAAATGAGCCTATAATATTTACTAATATAATGATTAACAGACTTAATGTCAGTTGGATAATATTATCTTTTTTTGTATTTTTTATTTTTCTTGACATTTTTTTAATTTAAAAATCGACAAATTAATTTTTATAAAATTTTCCCCAATTTCTACTTTGTAAGGATATTTTTGTAAGCAGAAGAAAAATTATAATAACACTAAGGAAATAAATAATATCTCTAGTGTCAATAACACCACGGCTCATAGAAGCATAATGAGCATTTATCCCCAAAGATTTAATGAATAGATCAATATTTCCAAAAATATCAAATGAATAAATTAATTCAAATCCAAGGTAAGCAAACCCACAAAGAAAAACAGAAACAATAAAAGAAACAATTTGATTATTTGTAATTGAAGAAGAAAAAATTCCTATAGCAACAAAAGAAGCGCCTAAAAATATTAAACCAATATAAGAGCCCCAGATACCACCTGCATCAAGATTTCCTTTTGGTAATCCCAATTGATAAACGGAGAAAAAATATACAAGAGTAGGCAGTAACGAAAACACCACTAAACAAAGACCTGCAAAATATTTTGATAAAATAATCTGAGTATCAGTGATAGGTTTTGTAAGAAGAATTTCAATAGTACCGGTTTTTTTTTCTTCAGCAAACGAACGCATTGTAATGGCAGGTATAAGGAAGAGAAATACAAAAGGTCCAAGCATAAACAAACCATCCATATTTGCATAACCATAATCCAAAATATTGAATTCTTCAGGGAAAACCCATAAAAACAAACCGTTAATCAGTAGAAAAACAATTATAACAATATAACCTGTTAACGAATTTAAAAAATTGCTTAATTCTCTTTTAAAAAGTATATACATATATTTATCAGGTATAAATTAAATGTGAAATGCAAAATTAATTTTTTTTCTACTAAATAATGACTCAATATTAAAAAAATAAGATTGTCACTATTCGTACCTTAATGATTCAATAGGGTCTAATTTAGAAGCCTTAGTAGCAGGTATTATTCCTGAAACAAGAGCAACAATAAAGCAAAGTACAACTCCCAATAATATCCACATCCAAGGGATAATAAATTTACTTCCAATAATAAGAGACAAAATATTACCGATTAAAATACCCAAAATTATTCCTAAAGCACCACCTAATTGAGCAATAACAATAGCTTCGACCAGAAATTGATTTTTAATAGTTTTGTTTTTTGCTCCAAGAGCTTTTCTTATACCAATTTCGCGGGTTCGCTCTGTAACAGACACCAACATACTATTCATAAGACCAATAGCAGCACCAAAAAGAGTTATCAGCCCAATAATTGTAGCAGCCAAAGTAATATATTTTGTGTTGTCGAGTAATATTTCAACAATTTTATCGCTTTTAGAAATATCAAAATTATCTTCATCATCAAGAGAAAGTTTTCTGACGTTTCTGAAAAGACCTCTTGCTTCACCAATAGCAGCATCCATGGTCTCGGGATTGTCTGCCATCACATTAATTTTATACCTCATATTTGGTCTTGAAAATTTTTGTCTTACATTTGACAAAGGCATATAACAATTTCTATCACCAGTAAAACCAATACTGGACCCTTTAGATTCTAAAACACCTATAACTCTGTATTTCCCGGGACCAATAGAGATTATCTTATCAATGGGATCTTCATTTTTATTAAAAAGTTTTTCAGATATAGCTTTACTAATTATTGTTACAGGAGTACCAAAAAACACCTCATTAGGAGAAAAATTCCTGCCTTTTGCAATATTCTCTCCTGCAGTAAGCAAGTAATTTTCATCAACACCCATAATAGCAATATTCGGATTAGTTTTTGTTGATTTATATTTTAAAGTAGATGTATAAGTAGCATTAGTATAAACAGAAGTAGTAGCAGGAAAATTATATTTTCTTTTAAAATTAATTGCATCATCATAAGATATTCTTTTAAAATGTTTTGGTTTAGTTACATTATTACCAACCTGTATACGCATAGTTCTACTTTTTATAGTAAAAGTATTAGAGCCCATTTGCATAAAATTTTTATTCATAAAGTATTCTATTGAATCAATAGCTGTTAAAATACCTACTAATGCCATAATACCAAAAGCAATAATCGACACAGTTAATATAGTACGCAACAAATGACTCTTAATTGAATTTAGAGATATACGTATATTTTCTTTAACAAGAGCTTTCATTATTTTAAAATTTTAATTTTATAAATTAACTATAATTTAGTACCAAAAGCTAAATCTCCTGCATCACCAAGACCGGGAACAATATACGATTTAGCATTTAACACATCATCAACAAATCCAAGCCATAAAGTTAAATTTTTATCTTTAATATTTTGTGTTAAATATTCAACTCCTTTTTTACTTGCAATAACAGCAACAATATGAGTTTTTGCAGGCTTACCTTTTTTTAATAATTCATAGTAAGCTCTAACCATAGACTTTCCTGTAGCAAGCATAGGATCTGCTAATATTAATAATTTATTATTTAAGTCGGGGCTTGATGAATAATCGATATTTATTTTAATAGATTTGTCATCATTAAGTTCACGATATGCAGAAATAAAAGCAGAGCCTGCGCTATCGAAAAAATTCAGAAATCCTTGATGTAAAGGCAATCCTGCTCTTAAAATTGTGGCTAAAATAATTCTACTGCTTAAAACCGGAACTTCAGCAATACCAAGTGGGGTAGTTATTTTTTTATTATTATATTCTAATTCTTTACTTATTTCATAAGAAAAAATCTCCCCCATTCGTTCTAAATTTTTTCTAAAACGCATTCTGTCTTTTTGTATTTCTGCATCCCTTACTTCTGCCATAAAATTATTAAAAACAGAATTTTTCTCTCCTAAAATTTTTATCATATTATTTAATTAAATCTTTAAATTTTTTATAAACATTTTTTGTTTTATAAATAATAGCGGGTAATTTATTAATATTTAAATGTAAATAATTTATTGTTTCAGCGCCAAAGCTCTTATAAAATCTTGCTAAATTAACATTATTTGAGCCTTCAAAATCAAATATTATTTTTTTTGATGAATTTTCTTTTATGCATCTATCAATAATAAAAGACATAGCTCCGTTATCACGCGCTATATCAGCAGTTCCTGAAAACAAAAAAATTATTCTGTTATTGCTAAACACAAAAACCACACCTGCACATAATTGATTATCTTTTGTATATGCACCCCAAACCTCAGCTTTACCTTTTTTAACACATTTATTAATTAATTCGTGAAGTACTGAATAATCGTTATCTTTCAGGATTTTAATATTTTTCCCTTTATTCTGCCTGAAAATATTTATTATCTTTAAAGGATCAACATCTTTTTTTATTGTGATTTCATTTTTAATTGCTTTTTTAATATTCCTCTTTAAATTTTTAGAATAATTTTTATAAATATTTTCATAAGAATTATCTAATGATAACTCAAGATTAATATATTTTTGATGAGAAAAATTTTTGTCAATATTTTTAATTGATGTATTAAGATTTATTTCAATAAGTTTAAATTTATCAGGTATTGAGAATAAAAACTCATTAATTTTTTCTTCAGTCAAAATATTTTTTGAAAAGACACCAAGTTGTTGAGTAAAGAAGGGCTGATACAAATAAAAAATGCCTGATTTTTTCCAATAATTTAAAGGGAAAATGCTTAAATAATCGTCTTCAACTAAAGCGTCCCATTTTTTACAGACTATATCAAGATACCAGGAATAAGCATAAACAATACCATTTAAGGAATTATCAACACAATCGTCCCATTTTTTTTTATCTATTTCATTATATTTAATATATCTAATCAAATCAAAAAAATTAATTATTTTATAGCATATTCTATCATTTCATAAAAAACTCTAAGCCAGCCTTTCCATCTTTTTTCATCACTAAGAGTTTCATTATGCCATAAACTAATAAACGTTCCGTTTACAGCTTTAATATCATCAACAATAGATTTAATTTTTAAAATAGCATTATCGGCATCAAGATTTAAATAATCTTTTAAAGTGCCATCCATAATAGCAAAAGGATGTATTCTTAATTTTGTTTCAGTTTCATAGTCAAGGTCATAGAAGAAAAAAGAGCTGCAAATACTTGCACGAAAACCTATCGCAGAAGCATATCCCATTGAATAATCGTCAGTAATATCAAGGTTTAGCAAATTATGATAAGTAGTAGGAATATCTATTCTTAAATAATGCTGCCTGCTTTTTTTAATATTTTTATTTAAGATGTCGGATAAATTTTTTACTTCTTTTTCTAATTTACTAAAACTTTTACTTGACCCAAAAGACGGATGAACTCCTACATCAAAATAATCCGATAAAGACTTAATGAGCACATGAAATTTTCTGTTATTATTAGAAATATTTTTATCATGTTCACCATAATCGCCAAAAAGAATAAACACAATAGGTTTTAATCCATATTTTTTTTTAAGCTCTAAAATAATATCATAAGTATCAAAAGGATCTTTGCAGCGATTTAACAATACTTTTGTTCTTAAAATAATATCCTTAAAATTTAAATCTTTTAAATCGCGTAAATAACCGAAGGAGGAACGAAAAAAACCTTTTAGCTTATACGAATATGCAGAGTCAATATCAAAAGTGGGGATATACTGATATTTTTTTTCAGGGAAAATAAAATCAGGATAGTAATCATGGATGATTTCTTTTATTTTTTTTGCCCAGATATTGACAAGAGGTTTTTGCAAAAAATCATTTTTATAAGCTATACTCTGTGCAGCTACAAATCTGCCATACTTATCTTTAATATAAGGCAAATATTCTTCGTATCTTGTAACAAGAAAAAAAGCAGCAGAAAAAGGATCGAAAGGGAAAAATGATTTTTTGTTAAAAACAGGGAAAAAAGCCTTTGAGTCTGCAAAATCAATAAATTTTAAAACATAAGATTTTACACCTGTTTCAAAAAGTAAACCTGCAGATGCAAAAAATATCTCCTCTCCTATTGCTTGTTTTGAATAATTAATTTTATATCCTTTATATTCTGAAAATTTATCAAGACTATCTGTAATCTCAAACTCAACACATAGTATCTCTTTAAATATAAGATTAAAGATATAATTTAACCTTTTGGTTATTTTCTGTGAATAAATTAACAGCATCTATATTGAAATTAAAATAATTAAGCAAAGATAAAATATCATGATACAAATTTGCAAAAATCTTTTGTATATTATTACTTTGCAAGATATAAAAAAATACTATGAAAAATAAAAGTTTTGCAAGCGACAATAATTCGGGGGTACATCCTGATATCTTACAATCAATAATAGAAGCTAACAAAGGTGATGCTGTTGGCTATGGTGATGATAAATATACAAAAAAAGCAATCAAAAAATTTAAAGAAATATTTGGTGAAGACACAGACGTTTATTTTGTATTTACAGGTACAGGTGCAAATATTATTGGTTTAAAATCAATAACAAATACATTTAACTCAATAATTTGTGCTGAAACAGCTCATATAAATGTTGACGAATGTGGTGCTCCTGAAATTTTTACAGGATGCAAATTATTACCTATCCCAACAAAAGACGGAAAAATTAATGTAGAAAAAATTAAATGTCACATCCATGATATAGGCTTTGAGCATCATTCACAACCCAAAGTTGTATCAATAACAAATACCACGGAATTAGGCACTTTGTATTCCTGTGAAGAGATAAAAAAAATATCAAATTATGTTCATGCCAATAATATGTATCTGCATATGGATGGAGCCAGAATATCAAATGCTTCGGCAAGTTTAAAAAAAGGATTAAAAGAAATAACAAAAGATGCAGGTGTAGATGTTTTATCTTTTGGAGGCACAAAAAATGGTATGATGTATGGCGAAGCTGTTTTGTTTTTCAACAAAAAGCTATCTGAAAACACAAAATATTTTCGCAAACAATCATCACAACTATGCTCTAAAATGCGATTTATATCAGCTCAGTTTATCAAATTTTTTGAAAATGACTTATGGTTAAAAAATGCCACCCATTCTAATAAAATGGCAAAACTTCTTGAAGAAAAATTAAAAGACATACCTGAAATAACTATCACTCAAAAAGTTGAATCAAACTCTGTTTTTGCCATTATCCCACAGAAATATATTAAAAAATTACAAGAGAAATATTTCTTTTATATGTGGGACGAAAATAAATCGGAAGTTAGATGGATGACATCTTATGACACTGAAGAAAAGGACATAGATAATTTTGTTTCTGCAATAAAAAATATTATTGCTTAAAATAATTTAATTAAGAAATCCTCCAGATTTTAAAAATCTGAAGGATATTATATGTCATAAGCACTGTGAGGGATGAACTATTGATTTATCAATCAGAAAAAAGACAAAGAATAAAAAATTATTTGCTGTCAATAATCATTATAAAATCAAAAATATTATCTTTGAAATTATATTTATTAAATACAAGATGGAGAATTTTATAGTATCAGCAAGGAAATACAGACCAACAACTTTTAAAGAAGTTATTGGGCAGGAAAATATAACATTAACATTAAAGAATGCTATAAAAACCAATCATTTGGCACAGGCATTTTTATTCTGCGGGCCACGGGGAATAGGTAAGACAACGTGTGCCAGAATATTAGCCAAAACAATAAACTGCAAAAATATCACAGAAGATATTGAAGCTTGCGATAATTGCGAGTCTTGTATTTCATTCAATAACAATACTTCTTTTAATATTTACGAATTAGATGCAGCCTCCAACAATTCTGTTGACGACATACGAAACCTTGTTGAGCAAGTAAGAATACCTCCACAAATGGGGAAATACAAAGTTTATATCATTGACGAGGTTCACATGCTTTCACCCTCTGCTTTTAATGCTTTTCTGAAGACTCTTGAAGAACCACCTGAATATGCAAAATTTATTCTTGCCACTACAGAGAAACATAAAATTATACCCACAATATTATCCCGTTGTCAGATTTTCGATTTTAAAAGAATTACTATTCCCGATATTGTTAAACAACTTGAATATGTTGCTAAAAATGAAAATGTTGAAGCTGATTCTGAAGCCCTTCATGTTATAGCTCAAAAAGCTGATGGCGCTTTAAGAGATGCTCTTTCTATTTTTGATCAAATTGTTAGCTTCTCAGGGAAAAAAATTACTTATCAAAATGTTATTGAAAATCTTAATGTTTTAGACTATGAATATTATTTTAAAATAACAGATTATTTCCTTAAAGGAGATATTTTTAACTCTTTACTAATTATTGATGAGATAATTGAAAATGGCTTTGATGGAAAATATTTTATAATCGGTTTAGGCGAGCATTTACGAAACTTATTAGTCTGTAAAGATAACAGCACTATAAAACTCTTAGAAGTAAGCAAAAATAATCAAGAAAAATACTATTCTCAATCTCAAAAATGTTCTGTAAATTTTTTGATTAAAGCCCTTGAAATAAACAATAAATGCGATATCAATTATAAAACCACAAACAACAAACGTTTACAGCTTGAATTATCAATAATGCAGATATGTTCAATCATTTCTGATGCTAATATAAAAAAAGAAAAAAAACAAAGTTTTATTGCACCTCCACCCAAAGTTGCAGATAAAGAGATTGTTTACAAGAAAAAAAATATAGAAACAAAAAATATTAAAGCAAAAGAAATAGTTAAAACTGTAGAATTAAAAGAAGAAACAGACAAAAGCGAAAATCTTCCGGGGAGTATATCAATAAAACAATATCTTAATGCAGATTTAAATAAAATTGAAGACACTAAGGTAGAAGAGAAAAAAACAAAAGAAGAAACATATACTAATGCTGCTGATGAATTAAATAATGAATTTTCACAGTATGACCTCGAAAAAGCATGGAATAAACTTGCTGAAAAATACCAGACAATAGATCCAAATATTTTCAGTACGCTAAAACATTCAAAGCCTGTTTTAAAAGATAAAAATAATATTGTGTTTACTGTAAGTAATAAAATTCAAAATGATATTTTTATTAAAGAAAAAGGTAGGTTTATCAGCTATTTAATTGATGAATTAGAAAATAATAAAATTGACATAATAACAAAAATTGAAATAAAAAAAGAAGATATAAAACCATACACTACACAGGAAAAATTTGATAAAATGGCCAAGATCAACCCGAAAATTGTTGATCTGAAAAATCAATTAGGCCTTGAAATAGAATTTTAATAAAGAAACTATCTTAACTTCTTTAAAAAAACAGAGTTGCTACACTATGCTTAAAAAATTTTCTATAATAATCCTCAAGCTTTTTGGATGGAAAATCAAAGGTTCAATACCTGAAGACATTAAAAAGCTTGTATTAATTGTTGCACCACATACATCGAATATTGATTTTATTATAGGAAAAATTGCTTCATTTTATTTTAACCGCAAATTACAAATCTTAATAAAAAAAGAATTATTTTTTTTCCCTCTTAACATTATACTAAAATCATTTGGAGCTATTCCTATAAACAGGGAAAAAGCCAGTGGTAGAGTTGAACAAATAGTTAATAAATTCAAAAATGAAGATTCATTTATTTTATCAATAACACCGGAAGGCACACGTAGTTATAATAAAAATTGGAAAAAAGGATATTATTATATTGCTCAAAAAGCAGATGTTCCTATTGCTATTGGTTTTCTTGATTATAAAAAGAAAGAAGTAGGGATTGAAAAAATAATCAGTACCAGCGGAGATTATAAAAAAGACTTTAAAATTATACAGGATATATACAAAACCAAAACTGCTAAGTATCCAAAAAAATTTAACCTTAGCGAAATTTATAATAATTAAAGCCTATGAAAATAAAATTAATAATGGTAGGCAAAACCGATGCTGAATATTTAAAAAAAGGTATTTCAATTTACTCAGAAAGAATAAAACATTATCTGCCTTTTGAAAAAATAATAATTCCGTATATTAAAAACAATAAAAGCATCACTAAAAAAGAACAAAAGGAAAAAGAAGCTGAGCAAATTTTAAAATATATTTCAAAATCGGATTATATAATTTTATTAGACGAAAAGGGTAAAGAATTCACTTCTGTTGATAATGCCGGACATTTGCAGAAAATAATGAACAGAGGCATAAAAAATCTTGTTTTTATTATTGGAGGTCCTTATGGATTTTCTGAAAAAATCTATAAAATTTGCAATGAAAAAAACTCCTTGTCAAAAATGACTTTCTCACATCAAATGATAAGATTAATTTTTGTTGAACAATTATACAGGGCTTTCACAATTCTAAATAACGAACCTTATCATCATCAATAAAAAAATATTTATCAAAACCCCGTGATTTTTATTCTTTTCAAAATAGTCACTTACATCAAAATCAGATTAATAAACATATATTTTGCCATGTCAAAAAAAAACAAAGATCAAATATAGTTTTATTCCAAAATCTGTTTATATGCAAAAGTAGAACCATTATCAAAATTAACTTTTATAATATATATTCCTGATTTTAAATTACTAATATTTACTAATGTTGATGTTGATGTTCCAAATTTTATTTTCTTAAATAAATTACCCTGACAATTAAAAATACGTAATTCACCTGTTTCATTATTATTGCAAACAGTAATAAATTTATCTTCTCTTTTAACAGGATTTGGAAATATTTTTAGTTCTGTTTTATTAGTATTTAATTCATCAATGTTTACAGTTAAATTGCAATCACCGATTGATGCGCCCCAATATGAAATGTTATTTTCAACATAACATATTAAAAACCAATTAAATTCAAATTGGCACATTTGTTCCAGTAAGCCTGCATCACTGCCAATACCTTCAATTACTACATTGGCTCCAATACCTGTACCTTGCATTAAATAAAATTGCTTTTTATAACTTCCATTTACTAATATTGAATCAATATCAGTAACAACAAAACAGTCATGCGGTGTAGTATAAGTTTCCGGTAGTGTATCACCAATTTCTAAATTGAAATCATATAATAGAGTATCTGTATTTGGGTAAGATTCACTATTTGTATAATAAAACCATTTGCCTTCAGATTCACGAATTGCACCGGAATAAACATTATTATAATAAAAATAATTATAATAAACGCCATTAAAGAAATCATGCTGATACCAAACACCTGATTTATATAAT
>JAGGUV010000038.1 GCA_021158345.1 Bacteroidales bacterium | reverse complement strand
GCCACAGTCTTTTTGCGGGTTTTATAATCAATTTCAGAGATAATGCCTTTTCTGTTTTTATAGATATAATCTTCGAATAAAATTTTCAGATTCCCGTTATCGGAAAAAGCAAAAGGGTCGGCGAGATAAGTACCTTTTTTATGTTTTGGCAGCCATTCGGGCTTTTGTTGTTTGCCAAAAACAAAATCTTCTACAGGTTGTTCTACAACGGCAATGTTCCAATCTTCAGCTTTAAACAATTCTTTAAAATGAAATTTTATTTTGTTTAAAAATATCCTGAAAAGAAAAATAATAAATTTAAAATTCCCGGGTTTTCTGAAAATCTTAGCATTGGTATTAGTAGGAGGTTTTTGCAGGTAATCCGTAACATTATTATTAATATCACGACAAATTTGTAAAGGCCATTTAGCCGATTCAAAATACATTTGGTC
This sequence comes from Bacteroidales bacterium, assembly GCA_021158345.1. Lineage (GTDB taxonomy): Bacteria > Bacteroidota > Bacteroidia > Bacteroidales > AUK083 > AUK083. The sequence continues at coordinate 12,529 of JAGGUV010000038.1, read as the reverse complement.
TATGTTTGCCGAATAGCAATGTAATACAGTTTTAAAATATGCTTTTCTGAGAATTATCCCTGCATCGAGCTTACCGGTAAGTCGTTGCAAAATTGCGCCGTTGACTTTGTCGTCATAAAAGATCTCCCAAAAGCCTGCTGGTCCTCCTCTGTATTTTTTTTCATCATCGTGATGAAACGACCAGACTCCATATTTTGCAGCGTTTAAAATTTCACCTCTGATGATGTTAAAGCCAAAGCGCAGGATAAAATCCAGTTTATATGTTTTAATTTTTTTAATATCATCTTCATAGAAATATTGCGAAAGACCCTTGTCATTTGTTTTGCAATAAATTTTATCAGTATTTTGAAAAAAGATTTTTTCTTCGGAGAGATCACGTGATTTAGGCTTAAGCAGAAATCTATCATAAAAATTATATAACCCTTTTTTATTACAGTATTTTGAAGCTTTTTTAATAAATGGTGCATTTTTTATTTCATTATTGTTAATGATAATTAATTTTAAATCAACACCATTATTTATCAATATCTCGACAGCTTCTTTTTGCCAGTTTTGTAAATAAAAGCCATCGCAAAATATTCCAAAGCAAAGGTTTTTATTATCTGTATTTTTATCTGTCCTGCACAACGTTATTATAGTTTTTTGTTTTTTATCATTGAATATAACTTAATATATTTTTTGACAATAGTATCTTTGTCAAACCTTTTATTAACAGATTGAAAAATTTTTTCTTTATCAAAATTATTATGGTTTTCAATCATAAAAATAATAGCCTTAATTAATTCACCTGTATTATTTTTTTCTATAATCAGACCATTATCTTTGTTAACAAAACTCTCAGGTCCACCGCATTTGGTAACAATTACAGGTATTGCATTAGCAAGAGCTTCAGCAGTAACAACAGAAAAAGTTTCTATATTTGAATTTAAAATAAAAAAATCGGACTTTTGCATAAAATCGTACACATAATTATGCGATTGCTTTCCGTGGAAAAAGACTATTTTGTTAATTAATCCAAGCTTATCAGCATAATTTTCAAGGAATTTTCTGTCTATGCCGTCGCCGATAATATGATATTCAATGTCAGGATATTTTTCTTTTATTTTGTTTACTGCTTTGATGACACCTTTAATATTTTTAGTTTTTTCATATAAATCGCCTACGCTTAAAAAGATTTTCTTTTTTTTAGATTTTTTAGATTTAGGATTAAATTTTGGGATGCTGACAACATTTGGAATTACATAAAAATTTTTGTTAACGAGATTTTTAGCTATCATAGCAGACTTCAATTTTTCGGAGACAGCAACAACAGCAGAAGATTTTTTGACAACTATCCGTGTAAAAAATTTTCTTAAAAAGCCATGATAGTTATCATTCTCCTTAAAATACCGCGACCAGTGTTCAGTGATGACATAAGGAATATTTTTAAATATTTTAAGATACAGGGCAAATAATCCAAGGCGCGTCAACACATGAACATTTACAACATCAGGTTTTTGCTGCTGTCTGCAAACAATTTTATATCCAAGAAGGTTAGCCTTATAAAATCTAAAAATATTTATAAAATCCTTGATGAGAAGAATTTTAATTTTTGTTGTGTTATAATAAATTTTAACTGTAAAAACGTTATTCTTTTCACTTATCTTAATATCGAATTTTTTATTTTCATCAGAGAAATTATGAATATAAATTACAGACACCTTGCACTCTTCAGCAATAGCCTCAGCCTGTTCTCTGACAAAAATGCCAAAGTCGGAACAAAATTTATTGGGATACCAGCGGGGTAATAAAAGAATATTAAGTTTGTTTTCCTGCATAATTTGTTTTACAAAGCCTATTTATTTAACAAAAATAATAAAATAGAATTGTTAATGGAGTAAAAAAAAAATTTTGTTTATTTGAGAGAAAAGGTATAGAAATAAAAAAGACTTCAAATTCAAAAAACAATTTTATTATTTTAATATTAACCCGCTTTATTCATACAAAAATGAAGTGAATTGTATGAATGTGTGATAGATAGTGAGGTGCAAAGCGGGAAACCCCGATTTAGTAATACCCAAATTTGGGGTTAATGTAATTCCCAAATTTGTTGGTATTACTTAATCGTAGAAAATTAATGAATTTTCAGGGTTAACATGAATTAAAAATAAGCGAACCCGATAAACCCCGTCCCTATCCACAAAAAGCTTGCAGATACTATACAAAAAACAATAAATGTTTTTATCTTTTAGGTGCAGGTAGAGTTTATGATCTGAGAAACCACAGAGGTGTAAAATAATTAAATCTCAGTTAAAAATTAAGAAAAGGAATTTCAAGCTTTTTGAGATTATTATCCATCTCAGGCTTTTTAATTTGTTTGGGCTTTTTTATTTTCCCTTTTTTATTCATAGTAGAGTATTCTCCGCTTAAAATAATTTCTTCATCTCGTCCACTTGTTACTTTTAGTTCGCCTTGTTTTACTTTTATTGTTGTAAGTTCAGCTTCAAGATTAACGCTAAAGTTATTACTTGAAGGTGTAAATTGTGCAAGGCTGCTTGTAAAATTAATTGAAGAGAAGAAATTAAAAGAACCAATTAAAAGTTTTAGCTTATTGTCTTCTCCTATTTTTATTGATGAATTTTCATTCATTTCAATAATATGTAATTGTTCTTCTGTTGGAATAATAAGTTTGAAGTTTTCCTTTAAAACTTTTACAACCGAAGCAGTATCGATATATGCAGCAGGAATCTGACTAAAATCAGAAATCACATTTCCATTAATCTCAATTGCGGCCTCCTTATAATTTGAAGTTGGAAAAACTAAAAATTTTTGTTGTTCATTTATCTGACCAAATTCCGTAGCAAGTGCTGCAGGATCAGCATTGTTAGTAATAAACTCTTTATCGAAAAAATGTCTTTTTGCTGTCAGCCATTCATTAATTGTCATTGCAGGTTCTCCAAAAATTGTAAGTTTAGAATACAATGCTTGGGTTAACAGAAAATCTGAATAAACATTTGCCGGATTGTTAAAACATTCTTCTCCATAATAGTTGACAAAAAATGCAGTTTGAACACCAGAGACCGAATATATCGGGTATTTCTGCTTTGTTTGAATAGCTTTATCTTTATCTTCAAATTGAGGCAAATAACCTGCTTGATAATAAATAGATTTTAAAGCAAATTCCTTATCACTTTTTAGAATGAATTGATACATGAGGTATGTAAAAAAATCAGCACCAGACTCACTAAAAGAGATATATTCACTTTTGTCGAAAATATTTCTTTCCGCATCACGCTGATGAATCCATATTTTTTCTGAACCATTGCATTTATTTGATAAAAAACTATAATTTCTGAAATTTTCAAGACAAATACAATTATGAAGAAAATGTCCAATCACATGCATCATTTGATTAAATGACGGATTTTCTTTCCCATTAATAAATTCTTTGCTCCAATATTTTTCTTTACTTAATGGTGCATCAATAATATTAACCTGACAAAATTTATCTTTAAATTCCGGGTATTTTGAAGTAGTAAAACCATACCTGAACATTAAGCTATTAAGCTTTGAAAGTACAAAGGATTTTTTATCAGGCTTAAGCGGCATTTGTTCAATAAAAAGAGCAACTAAATTTTTTATGCGTTGTTCTTGTTCTTCAGCACTTAATAAATCTATTAATCCATTTTTCCCAACTTTTATTTTTTTAGCTGCTTTAAGTTTATTTCTAATGGAATCAGGAAGTATATAGTTTAATGGTAATGAACAAGATTCTGACCAATGTAGTGAAAAATCAAACTGATCCATATTGAAAATTTGTTGAGTTCTTTCAGCTAATTTTTTAAATTTTTCAATATTTTTCTCAAATAGTGTAGTGTTAAAAAGCACGTAGAAATTACCTTTTTCATCAGTTTGATTTGCAATTTGATAAGTTGTTGCTTTAAATTCAGGGGGCATAGGTTCACGTCTGGCTTTATAATCTGGGCCAATAGTTTGTCCGTAAAGCAAAGTCATGCCAATTGGAATTTTTATTAATTTTTCAAATGTTATCTCACTATTTTGCGGATTTAAAAACTGTACTTTAAAAGTAGCATTTAGTGGTACTTCATCAAGTGTTTTATAATTATTTGGGTCAGGTTCGCTTATTGTAATGTCTGTGTTAAAATTACCAAATTCATCAATAATACCCTCAGGCACACTGACATCAATAAATTGAAGTAATTTTTCATTTTCCAGGATTATTTTTATTTTATAAGGACTAACAAGTTTTTCTCCAAACTCATTTTTAGCAACTATTTTCAAATTTGTAAAACCCGAAACAGGCAGATATGCATCCTGAAAATACAATTCTACTTCTCCAATATTTTGTAATGTAATAGCATTTTCTGCTGTATCAATTTTGATGTTGGATGTGTCAGCATCAATAGTTGTTACAGTTGAAATTTTTTCTTTAATAATTTCATCATTCAAAAAAGCAGTATCAATGTCTGACCACCAACCACTTTCGGGTAATGGATTATCTATTATTTCACTACTTTTATTAATAATAACACCTTCATTTTTATTGATTTCTTTAGCAATAATATTTTTCCCGTTTTTATCAGGGACCCCGATTGCTGTTTTCCCAGCAATTGATTGAACACTTATGGTTTCTCCAACTTCAACAATAAAGTCAGTATTCAAATCCCTGACTTTTGCTTTTGGGTTAAAAGAGTACCATTTTTCACCTTCATCACCCATTACGATTTCAAAACCACCTCCACTTTTTTTTCGTGAACGGAAACGAGCTTTGCCTTTTTGTAAATATATTTTAACAAATTCGGGGGAAGCGTATTCATAAAAAATGATGCTGTTATTTTCAATGTGCAACGAACCCCAGTGGTGTCCATTTAAAAAGAAACCCAAACTTGCTGTCCCTTCAACTGTTTTCATTTGGCACCAATGGTCTCTCAAGTTTTTAGAGTTTAAACTCTCTATTGGTTTCCAGTCTTCAGTAGAAAAATACCTCAAATATGTTTCACCTGTTGTTCGAATAATTTTTGCTGATGAGTTTGAAAGTGGAGTTCGCTTAATATCTTTTTGCAAAAGAATATCTATTTCATCAAAAATTGTAGAGGATTCTGTAATTGCTTCATCTCCCATAAAAAATGGTTCAAGTGCGGGAGAATGTATAAATCCATGCATGGCAAACCAATCTTTTGGAAAAGGAATATTTAATATGCCGTTTAATTTAGCAGAAGAAACAGACACAACTCCATCATTATCTGCAAATTCTTTTTGCGATGTTTTAATAGGGTACCACAAACGGTCGATAGGATAAAACTCCGATCGTTTTCTAATTCCGTAAAGTAGGGCATATTGTACATTGGGATTGAGATGTCGGCCTTCATTTTCACCTGCATTTAATTCTTTAAAAAATGGACTATCAGAACGTAATTGCCCATTAGCAACCTGATGATAATCACTCATAACAGCTCCAAGGGTTCCAATAATTTCATCTATTTTTGAAGCTCCGTGGTTTGGTGTGCCAACCATGATTAATTTTCTTACATCATTAAGTATAACAGGCTTTTTAAATCTTTGTGCAGCAAGTTCATCACCCGAAAGTTTAACATCATAAGGAATATATATTCCTGCTTTTTTGCCAAGTTTCGCCATATTACTAATATAATAACGACTTATTAGCCCGCCCATACTATGTGCCACAATATCCACTCGAGTTTGAATTATGTTATTTTTTTTATAACAATCACGTAATTTCTGAACATAGAATCCGAGTTTTTGAGATTGTCTTTGAATTGTTGATTCATCAGCAGGACCTTGATAATATTCACGAACGATTGGTTCATATTTGCGCACACGCAAATAATTAGCCAAGGTTGTCCAAGTTGTTTCATTTCCTGTGAAGCCATGTATTAACAAAATCGGTGGCCTGGTAACAAAAATTTTAATAGTATCAGAAATAGTATTCCATTCCTCATCTTCATAAGTAAAAATGATGGGTACTTCGGCTACCCATATTTGCTTGGATAAACCATACATATTATGTTCATCTACTTTTAGTTGTAAATGTTTATTTAATTGCTCGTTTTTTAAGTAGTTCGGTGGCACATATTCCATTTCTCCTTCTCCATTTTCATCCAAAACCAAGGGCAATTTAAGCATTGTTTGTTCAACAAACTGTCCTAATTCAGGTTGTTTTACAATAACAGTACGTGGATCAATACCTTTAGCTTTTACTTTAATTTTTAAGGTTGTAAAACCATCGGCAACAATCCCAAAAGGTTCATTTTCTTTATATTTACCAAGTTCTTCATTCGAAATCTCAAGATCGATTTTTTGGAGTTTGACGTCCATTACTTCCGAGTACGATTCTTCACCAAGTGCTGTTGCCATTAAGTTATAAATGCCTGCATCATCAGTTACCGCCGCTCCGTCAACACCTTTCAGCTTTATTTGTACACTATCAATTTCAATTCCATCTTTATCTGTAACATGACCACTTAATAAAATGTTTGCTGCTTCCATGGTTCTTTTCGAGAGCGCTCTCGTTTCAGTTATATAACCCTCTTTTGAAAAAACAACTACAATTTCTTCACCCTTAAGCTCATTATCTTCAGTATCAACATCTCCGCAATAGAGTGCATTATAGTCTGTTTTTATTCCATCTTTATCAACTGTAAAACGATAATTATCAGGACAAACTGAAACAATACTTGTTTCAACACATCTATATTTGCCATAATATCTAATTGGTTTGTCGCAATGCTTTTTAGCTTCATCAAAACTTTTATATTCCCCTAGTTTTTTCGAAACTTTATATCTTAATTCTGGATAAGGCCCTTCATACCTATTTATGGGGCCATCTACCTGATAATCTTGGTTAAATAAATTGAAATAGGAGTCTTGCCAAGCTTCAATGTCTTCTGATAATCCCAAATTTACCGTTGCATTTTTCCGGGCTGATTCCATTGCTGCTTTTCTTTCCTCTTCATCGTCGTAAGCATAAAAAATACCTTTGAAAATTGATGGGTCGATATGGGAATAAGGTATGGGATCACTCCCATCAACAGAAATAAAACATTCCTTTAAATCCATTTTGTAAATCTTACTTTCAGGATCCAAACCTGATGGGTAATATTTTCGTTCAGGATCTGTTAACTTGTAAGAATTATAGTCTCCATCCATTTTCCAGAGATTAGGTTCGTTTGGATCAAATATTACCTCAAAGTATTCTTGAGAGGTAACTTCACCCTCATGACTAAATACAGATGGTTTAGGCTCTCTTTTAACTAATTCAGCATATTCTTTCTGAAGTGCAGATGATTGCTCAGCTGTTCTTTTGGTACCAGGTTCTGGGTGATAGATTCTATCAGCAAGTTCATCTTTCTTAATTCCCCAATCTATGTGTGCTTGATTAGCGTCATTCCAGCTCCCTTTGCATGTGATTATGAAAACGTGTCGACCTTCTTTAAGCGGGATATTCATAAATATGGGTGTAATCCAATAATGTCCCTTAACAAAAATATTGTTGAATCGATATATTGGATCAATATAAATCTCATCTTCTTTGCTTAAAGAGCCATCTGCATTTAAATAATAGCATTGTTTATTTATATAAAAAACCAATTTACCATTGAAATCTAAAGCAATACTTCCTCCGTTTTGGCTTAAACTGTTTTGTAAATTTACTTTGTGAATAGAGCCTTTGTTTTGTCTTGCATCGTATTTTTTTAGGACAAAAATGCTATTATTTTTATTAGAAAACGTAACTTTTTGGACTGAATAATAAATGTCATCCTGAATATTATGAACCAAGCCTTTTTTGGGTATAAGTTTTTGTTTTGGAATACTAAACTTGCGATAATCAAAGTCACCTTTTCTTGAAGGGTTTACTTGTTTAAATAAAACCGGTTGAGGAAAACCTTCTTTAGTTTCACCAACAATAAATTTGTTGGCGAAATATTTTACATCACCTTTTAGTGCAACCACTCCTTTGTTATTAGCTTTAAGGGTTTCAATTAGTTGAATCTTGTCGTCAAATATTTTAACTATTTGATTTGGTTCTCCAATAACTACATAATTAAAAGGTAATTTTAATGTTTTAGGAATATTTGATTGTAGCTTCCCATTTGACTCTGTTACTTGAAATTTTGCAACTTCAAAATTCATAAAAGTTAAAACATACTCACCTGCCATCACAAAATCAATAAAAATTGTATCCTTTTTTATTGTTTTCAAACGTGTATAGCTTGTATTACTTTTTAGGTTAATAATTTCATAATTGTCCAAGTGAGTTGATATTGCAGGTGTTCCATCCAAATATGAAATTGTTCCAACATAAGAAAACTTTTCAGCAGCACTTAATTGTAATGAAATTATTAGTGAGATTGTTAAGAATATTGAAAACAAATAAGATCGAAAGTTCATAGCATAAAAGGTTTTAATATTTTAAATACTTTATTATTGAAAATATTTAAAATCATGATTACTATTTTCATACTTGTTTTATCAAGTATTAATAATATAATTGATGTTCAACTTCAATAAATAATTTATAAAAACATCATAGAAAATAGTCTCCTAATACCTCCCATTAACAATTAATTCAAATTTCTTTGAATTTACTTTCATCTCATTCTTTTATTTTTAATATTACTTTTTATTTTTTCTATAATATTTTGTTGTAAATATATGAATTTTTTTTGTATTAAAACACAAACTTGTATTTATGGCAATAAAAAAACTATTTTCGCCTTAATTCATTGCAATAAAAAAAATGAATAACTTTGCTTTTAGATTAAGTAATCATTACACACAAAAATGGATACTCCCAATGATTAAGGGCAATAAATATAGTCTAAAAAAAGAAAATAAGCAATAGAAAAGAGAAAATAAATTTCTCTAAGTTGCAGTAAAAGAAAGAAATAGCAAATAAGGGAAAGGGGGGTTACTTTCCTATACAAAAATTCGAGAATATATTATCCAACAGCTCATCATTAGTAATTTCACCTGTTATCTCGCCAAGATGATTTAAAGCTTCTCTAACATCAATATCCAAGAGGTCAACCGGTATATCTTTTTTCAATCCTTTTTCAATATTTTTCAAAGCTTTAAGAGCTTTTGTAAGAGCTTCATAATGTCGTACATTTGAGACTATAACATCGCCTACATTTTTTTTCTTAAAAGATTTTAAAAGGCTTTCAGCAATTAAATGAATGTTTTCTTTTCTTTTAGCAGAAATAAAAATCGTCTCTAATTCAACAAAATCTTTAAAACCTTCAGGGATTTCAATAAGCTTATCAGTTTTGTTAGCAATAAGAATTATCTTCTTAGTATTATCATTAATGTTATATTTCAGTTCGTCAATAATATTATTTATTTCAGTAAAATTGGTTTCGCTAATATCAAAGACATAAAGGATAACAGCCGCCTGTTTTATTTTTTCATAAGTTTTTTCAATGCCAATATCTTCAATTCTATCTTTAGGTTTTCTCAAACCGGCAGTATCGATAAATCTAAACAACATACCGCCAATATTAATATTATCTTCAATAACATCTCTTGTAGTGCCTGGAATTTCCGATACAATAGCTTTTTCTTCATTAAGCAAAGCATTAAGTAAAGTTGATTTACCAACATTTGGTTTACCGATGATAGTGATAGGAATACCTTTTTTAATTACATTCCCGTAAGAGAAAGATTTTATTAATATTTTGATTTCTTTTGCAGAATCTTTTAATAATTTCATGAGCTCACTCCTGTCAGCAAATTTCACATCTTCCTCAGAGAAATCCAGTTCAAGCTCTAACAAAGAAGCAAACTTTACAAGCTTTTGTCTTAAGTTTTTAATTTTACTTGAATAACCACCACGCATTTGGTCAATGGCAAGGTCATGCGATGTTCTTGAATTTGATAATATCAGATCGTTGACAGCTTCTGCTTGTGAGAGGTCAAATTTCCCATTTAAAAAACCTCTTAAAGTAAACTCTCCGGGCTTTGCCATTCTTATGCCATTGTCTATCAACAGTTCAATAATTTTTTGTTGAATATAAATTGAACCATGGCATGATATTTCAATAGAATTTTCACCTGTATATGACATTGGAGCTTTGAATAAACTAATAACCACATCGTCAATAATTGATTCTTTATTTACAATAACACCATAATTAAGGCTATGTGATGGTTGGTCTGATAATTTTTTCGAAGGATTATTATGTCTGAATATTTTATCACATATTGTAATCGCCTTTTCCCCTGAAACGCGTATTACAGCAATAGCTCCTGTGCCTTGTGGTGTAGATAATGCACATATTGTATCTGAAGTATCCATCTTTGTTTATTTTAAAATATTTTAAACAAAGTTATAAATATTTTTTACCAAAATAATAATTTTAATAAAATCAAAGTAAAAAAATCAGATAAATGTTAAAGATCTTCATCAAAAAATTCATAAGCACCCAAATCGGGTTTACCGTCAAAAATTCTGTTTTTATCTTTTATATCTTTCGAAATATTTAATATTGAAGAGTTTATAACATCAAGACTTCCGGCATCAACAGCAGGAGAAATCACTGTATCCAATTCAAAATTATTTTCATCAATATTTGTAAATAATGGGTCTAAATTTTTCAGACACTCAACATAATTTGGTTCTGAGAGAGTCTTTTCTGTTTTTAGCAGACAATGGTCAAAAGTATAATTAAATTGAGCCGAATATTTTTTATCAGGTTCAATTTCATCCTCATTATTACCATAAATAATACAATTACCAAAAAAAGCTTTTGTCAAATCAAAATCATCATGACCTGAGATATTCCCATATTCGTCAACATATTCGATATAATTATTAAAATAAACAGCAGGAGTTTGTCTGATAGAATAATCCCAGAAATTGCCAAAAGTACAATGTCTAAAATCATAATCGCCGCCAAGGGTAAGAGCCAGATTATAACCTCCACAATTTGAAATGACATTATTAGCAGATAGAATATTATAATACCTCGAAAATATTCCCATGCCTGTCATATTTTCGATAATAGTATTTTCAATTATAAGTTTATTACCCATTGATGAGTTCAAGGTTTCAGCCTGTATGCCAATAAAAGCATTTTTTATAACAGCATAATGAAATTCATTATCAACGCTACTTTCGTTCAACCATATCCTGTCCCATTGTCCCGGAAGATCGTCATAAAATTCTTCTAATCTGTCACCCTGAAAATATACAGGCTCATCAATTGTCCCGTTTACTTTTATAGCACCTCCCTTATAAACCCAAAGGCCTGAATTTTTATGAAAATATATTTTAGTGCCTTCATCAATATTTAAAATTCCTGTTGAATCAACTACAGCATATCCGTAAACAACATAAGGTTTATTATTTGTCCACGTAATATTTTCATTTTCTTTAACAATAATTTTATATGGAGGGAAGCCTTCTTTATAAGTGTCAGGAGTAATATAATTGGCATCTTGTCCCCAAGCTACCAAATCAACATCCTGCAAATTTCCGTTTGTCTCAAAAACTATTGAATCTGTTTGTATTAATGGGTTGTCATCTTTGTTTGGGTCAATTGTTACACACACAAAAATATATAAACTGTCCCCTCCCCTTATCTCAACATCATTGATGTTTGTTGCAGAAGTGCCGTCAATATTAATTTTAAAAGGCGAGTTTTGTCCTCTGGCAAGTGAAATTGATGATATTTTTATCTTTTGTTTTTCTTTATTATACACCATCAATTTTTTTGTTGTAGAACCTATTGTTGTAAAAACAGTATCAAAAATTATTGTATCAGACGAAAATTCTAATTTTACTGATGAATCTGTATTTATTATTTCATCTTTATCACATGAGGATACTGAGACTATGAACATTATTATAAAAGAAAAAAATATTGCGGATATAAATACTTTATTGATTTTTTTATTCATTTTTGATTATTATGGAAAATTATATTTAACATACGTTAGTAAAAGTAAAATATTGTATAATGAACTACTAAAATATAAAAATTAAGTTAAAACGGTCAACATTATTTAGGCATTAACATCTTCTTAAATCAAAAATCGTTAATCATAAATCTCAAATCATCTCTATCTTCTTAAATCAAAAATCGTTAATCTTTAATATTAAATCATTTTTTTTTGATTTCAGAACAATGATTAACGATTAGCGATTTTAGATCTTTTTTTGATATTCTGTAAAACTTTTCTTTCTATTAATCAAAAAGTATCCACATGAATACGCATAAAAAAATTAACCACCAGACCTGTAGCACGGACTTGGAGCCGTACTACAGGATTTTATTTCCCGTACGAATTGCTTCGTGCTACGGGTTTTAATGATTATTCTAACAATCTTAAGCTGTCCTTTCAGGACGTTAAAATATTTAATTATCTTTTTCCCAAGGCGTTGCCGTTGGGCTGAAATAATTTGCCCTTTCAGGGCGTAAAATAATTAAAATTAAAATATTCTCATTTATAAAAAAACATTCGTGCATTCGTGGCTGTGGAATTTAATTTCACATAAAATAAATTGCCT
>JAGGUV010000101.1 GCA_021158345.1 Bacteroidales bacterium | reverse complement strand
TATTTTTAATCATTTAACACTGATGAAATAAGCATAGCATTTCACAGGGTAAACAATATTTTATGTTTATTTTTTTGAAAATAGTATTTATTTAATATTTTTTTTTTAAATTAGCATAATTATATTTATATAACAATTAATTAAGTTGAATTATGAATTTAAAAAATATTAAAATTGGTAAAAAAGTAATAGTTTCTTTTTCTGTTTTTTTTCTGTTATTTTTTGTTTTCGGTTTAGTAATATTTAATTTCCGGGCAAAATTAAAAAAGCAGTATGATAATTATGAAAAAATTTTAGATGTTGATCATACAATAATTAAGCTGGTAAATTCTATTTCAACTGATTTTTTTATTAATGATGAAAAATTTGCTGATAGCATTAGCAATGATTATGATAAGTATAATAAAATCCTAAATAATATTGATGTTAATGAAATAGGTGATACACAGCAAAAAACAATTTTTAATAATATTAAACAGAAGGTAAAATATTATAATATTGAGTTAAAAAAATATATATCCTATTTAAAATCAGACAAACAATTACAATCGGAAATGATTGAATATGCACGCTGGGCATTAGGCTCTGCTGATAAAAACGATAAGATATACGGAAAATATTATGGCGGTGCAACTCTTAATAAACGTTATGATATTGTTAATTCTATTTTAAATATCAGAAGACATGAAAAAAATTACAGTTTAAAAAAGGATGATATTTATTTAGAATATATTAATCGGGAAATTAATAATATTAAATCTGCTAAACCTAAACCTTCAAACAATATCATTATTAATGTTAATAAATACAAAGTAAGTTTAGATAAATTTGTAGCTAATACAAGAGATATAACCAAGTCAAAACAAAATTTAAATAAGATTTTTCATGAATATAATTATAATATTCGAGAATTAGAAAAACTTAAAAATATTTCATTAAATAATATGTTTACTAAAGCAGGTTATTTGGTTTCATTTTTTTTAATAATATTTATAGGTTTTAGCATATTGATTATTTATATACTTTTTTATAATATTATTTCTCCTGTTAAAAAATTAGTAGAGAAAATGGAAAAAATTGCTGACGGAGATTTATCTCAGGATATTACTGTAAAATCTACAAACGAGATTGGGCATTTATATTTGTCATTGCATCATATACAAGAAAATTTTAAAACTTCAAATAAAAATTTATTAGAAAAAATTGATTATCTGAATAAAATACCTACACCTGTTGAAATTATTGACAAAGATTTTAATGTTAAATTTATTAATGAAGCAGGTGCTGATTTTGTAAATAAAACCCCTGACGAATGTATAGGAAAAAAATGTTATCATTTATTTAATACTGAACATTGTCGTACAAAAAATTGCATAGTAGAAAAAGCTATTTTAACAGACAATGTTTATACTAATGATAATATATCAGATATAAATAATAAAAAAACTCATCTGCGATATACAGGAGCACCATTAAAAAATGCTTCAGGTGAAATTTACGGTGCTATTGAATATTTTATTGATATCACAAACGAAAATAAAATTATTGAGTTAACAGATAAAATTATTAAAGGTGATTATTCCGGTGAAATACAAAGCAGATTTGAAAACGACAGATTAAGTTCTGTGTTAAATAAAATGAGCGCAAGCTTATTAAAAAATGCAAAAGAAAATAAACAACACCAATGGTTAATGACAGGATTTAATGACTTAAATGAAATAATGCGTGGTGAGCAGGAAGTTGATGAATTATCACAAAATATTATTACATTCCTGGCAAAGTATTTGGATTCTAAGATTGGGGCTATTTATATTTTTAATGAAGATAAAGAAAAATTAATACTTCAGGGCAGCTATGCTTTTACAAAACGTAAAAATATTAATAGTGAATTTAAAATAGGTGAGGGCTTTATTGGTCAGGCTGCTTATGAAAATCAGGTAATATCGCTTTCTGATATTCCTGAAGATTACATAAGAATAAATTCTGCTCTTGGCGATACTTCTCCAAGAAATATTATTGAAATACCTTTGAGCTATAAAAATAAAATTATTGGTGTTATTGAATTAGCCTCATATAATGAGTTCGATGATAAAATACTTGATTTTATAAATACTATAAAAGAAAGTGTTGCAATTGGTATTGCATCTGCTTTAGCACGTGAAAAAGAAAAAAAATTACTTAACAAAACAATAGAGCAAGCAGAAGAATTAAGAGAACAACAAGAAGAATTGCGTGTTTCTAATGAAGAATTAGAACAGCAAGCCAATGCTTTAAAGGCTTCTGAAGAAAAACTTCAGGCTCAACAAGAAGAACTTAGAGTTATTAACGAAGAGCTTGAAGCAAAAAATAATGATATTAAATTACGCTCCGAAAAAATAAAAAAACAAAATGAAGAACTTGAGCTTGCTAAGTTGCGTCTTGAAGAAAAGGCTAAAGAACTTGAAATATCAGGAAAATATAAATCGGAATTTCTTGCTAATATGTCGCACGAGCTTAGGACTCCTCTTAACAGTTTATTAATACTCTCGAGAGACCTTGCGGATAATAAAAATAAAAATTTAACTGAAGATCAGGTAGAATCTGCCGAGATAATTTATAACAGTGGTAATGACCTGCTTAATTTAATTAATGATATTCTTGACCTTTCTAAAATTGAAGCCGGTAAAACTGAGGTTTTTATCGAAGATGTTAAAATAGAGGACATCATACAAAATACCGAGAATTATTTTAAACTTATGATTAATAGAAAAGGTCTTGATTTTAACATTAATGTAGAAGAAAATGTCCCTGAAATAATCAAATCCGACTCAAAGAAAATTCAACAAATAATAAAGAATTTAATGTCGAATGCAATTAAATTTACTTCTCAGGGCAGCATAAGTTTAAAATTTTCAATTCCCAAACCTGAAGAAAATATAGATCTTCCAGGATTAAAAAATAATGAAATTCTTGTAATATCAGTTACTGATACAGGCATTGGAATACCTGAAAATAAACAAAGAGATATTTTTGAAGCATTTCAACAAGCTGACGGTAGCACGTCAAGGAAATTTGGTGGCACAGGATTAGGGCTTTCTATCTCACGTGAATTATCCAAACTTTTGGGAGGCACATTGAAACTTAAAAGTAAAGTAAATGAAGGCTCTACTTTTACTGTTTATCTTCCGTTGAAATCTTCTATAGAAAAAAATGAAAAAATAATTGTAAGAAAACAAAAAAATATTGAACCCGAAAAACCTGTTGTTAAAAAAAATGAAAATCCTCAGAAAAATATGAGCATTGAGGAAATAAGAAAAATTAAATCAATACCCGATGATATTGATAATATTACTAAAGATGACAGAGTAATATTAATAATTGAAGATGATAATAATTTTGCTAAAATTTTATTAAAACAATGTCACGAGAAAAATTTTAAAGCCTTATGCTCGGCAACAGGAGAAACAGGATTGATATTAGCCGAAAAATATGTTCCTCAGGCTATTATTCTTGACATTATGTTGCCCGGTATGAATGGCTGGTCTGTTCTTAATATTTTAAAAAATAATCCTAAATTAAGACATATACCCGTGCATATTATGTCTGCTTTAGAAGAAAATACCGAAGCTTTGCAAAAAGGTGCTGTCGGCTTTTTATCTAAGCCTGTTAATAAAAAGGATATGAACGATGTCTTTAAAAAAATTGAAAGTTTTAATAAAAATTCAATTAAAAACCTTTTGCTTATTGAAGATGATGAAAATGCAATTGTTAGTATTGAGAAAGTTATTGGTGGAAAAGATATAAAAATACATTCTGCTAATACAGGCAAAAAGGCTGTTAGCCTTTTAAAAAATCATAATTTCGATTGTATTGTCCTTGACCTTGGTTTACCCGATATTAATGGTTTCGATTTACTTGATAAACTTAAAGAAGATAAAACTATTAAATTACCACCAATTATCGTTTATACAGGTAAAGATCTCACTAAAGAAGAAAATGAAAGATTATCAGAATATACTGACTCAATAATTATTAAAGGAGCAAAATCCGAAGAAAGACTTTTAGACGAAACTGCTTTATTCTTACATAGAATAGTTTCTGAAATGCCTGATAGAGAACAAAATATTATTAAAAATCTTTATAATAAAGATGAACAGTTTGTTGATAAGAAAATTTTACTCGTTGATGATGATATGCGAAATGTATTTGCTTTAAGCAAAGTTCTTGAAGATAAAGGTGTTGATGTTATTAAAGCTGAAAATGGCAAAAAAGCCATTGAAAAATTAAATCAAAATCCTGATATTGATTTAGTGTTAATGGATATTATGATGCCTGTTATGGATGGGTATGAGGCTATGAAATTAATTAGAAGTGATTTAAAATATAAAGATTTGCCTATTATTGCAGTTACTGCAAAAGCTATGAAAAATGATATGAAAAAATGTCTCGATGCAGGTGCTAACGATTATATTTCTAAACCTATTAATATTGAAAGACTATTTTCGTTATTACGTGTGTGGCTTTATAAATAATTTTAATTATTAAAAAATAAGAAAAAAAATAAGAAAGAAAATATTATGAATATTAAACCCAAAATTTTAATTGTTGATGATAAAAAAGAAAATTTAATTGCATTAGAAAAAACTCTTTCAATGTTTAAAGTGGAATTTGTTCGTGCTTTATCCGGTAATGAAGCTTTAGGAAAAATAATTGATAACGAATTTGCTTTAGCATTAATTGATGTTCAAATGCCTGATATGGATGGTTATGAAACCGTTAAGTTGATGCGTCAGTCAAAAGAAGCTAAATATTTACCTATTATTTTTATCTCTGCAGTATATTCCGAAAACTATTATGCTATTAAAGGTATTGAAACCGGTGCTGTTGACTTTATTTCCAAACCATATAATCCTAAAATCCTTCAAAATAAAGTAAATGTTTTTCTAGACCTTTATAAACAAAAACATAATCTTAGTGTTCTTGTTGAAAAATTGACAGAGAAAATTCACGAATGTGATTTTATAAATAAAAAATATAAAAAAGAAATGATTGAGGCTGGCAGGGAAAATTATCTAAAAACAGTTTTCTTGTCAAATATGTCTCATGAATTGCGGACACCTTTGAATTCTATTATTGGCTTTTCCGAAATACTGGAAAATATTGATACAAACAATGATGAAAAGAAAATTTATTTCGACTATGTCCGTAAAAATGCGTATCATGTCTTAAACCTTATTAACGATATTATTGATATATCAAAAATTGAAGCTAACAAAATAAGACTTGAATTAAATAATTGTGATATTAATGCCTTGCTTGATGAATTATTTATAATGTATAAAGAAGATCTGAAAAGAAATGAGAAATTCAATGTCAATCTTAAACTTAATAAATTTAATACTGAAAAAAATTATTTTATTAATACTGATTCTACAAGATTAAAGCAAGTTTTGATAAACCTGCTTTCTAATGCCCTTAAATTTACCAGTAAAGGAGAGATTGAGTTTGGATATTTTGTGAAACCTGAAACAGAAAATTTTATTACTTTTTATGTTAAAGATACAGGTATAGGTATATCTCAAGATAATATTGATACAATATTCGAAACTTATAAACAAATACTTTTAGATAAAACAAAAAATTCAGGTCTGGGACTTGGGCTTGCTATTTCTAAAAATCTTGTTGAGATGCTTGGTGGGAAGATTTGGGTTGAATCGCAAATTGATAAAGGCAGTTGTTTTTATTTTAATTTGCCAAATATTTCTCTTGAAAGCAATACTTCAGAAGTAAAAAATATCACTCTTGATTTGGATAAACAAAAAAATGTTATTAAAGATAAAACATTCCTTGTTGTTGAAGATTTTGAATCAAATTTCAGATATGTAGAAGCTGTTTTATTAAAAAAACAAGCTAAAGTATTATGGGCTTCTACAGGTCCGCAAGCTGTTGAAATTTTTAAAGCCAATAAAAATAATATTGATATGGTTTTAATGGATATACAACTCCCGGGCTTTAGTGGTTTTAAAGCTTTTAAATTTATCAGGGAAATTGATAAAAAAGTACCTGTAATTAGTGTTACAGCCTATGCTCTTAAAATTGAAAAACAAAAATGTCTTGATGAAGGTTTTACAGATTATCTTGCTAAGCCATTTAAAATAAACGAATTGCTTTCAATTATTAATAAACATTTAGTTTATGAAAGAAAAAATTAAAATATTAATTGTTGATGATAAAATAGAAAATTTAATCTCTCTCGAAAAGATATTAAAAGATCTTAATGTTGTTTTTTATAGGGCTTTATCAGGTAATGAAGCATTAACAAAAACTCTTGATAATGATTTTGCCCTTGCTTTGATTGACGTGCAAATGCCCAATATGGATGGTTACGAAACTGTGAGGCTTATGCGTGAGTCGAAGAAAACAAAACATCTTCCTGTAATTTTTATCTCTGCTATTTATTCTGAAAATTTTTACGTAGTTAAAGGTATTGAATCAGGTGCTGTTGATTTTATTTCCAAACCTATTATACCTGAAATTTTAATCGGTAAGGTTAAAGTCTTTCTTGATTTATACATTCAAAAGCAGAAAATTGCCAAATTCCTTGAAGAACAAAAAAAAATTAACGAAGAATTGAGAATTGCTAAAGAAAAAGCTGAAGAGGCTACTTTGGCAAAATCAAGATTTCTTGCCACTATGTCTCACGAAATACGTACTCCAATGAATGGTATTATCGGTATGTTAGACATACTTAAAGAAACACAATTAGATGATATTCAAAAAGAATATTTTGAAATTATTGAAATTTCAAGTTATAGCCTCTTGTCAATAATAAACGATATCCTTGATTTTTCTAAAATTGAGTCAGGACAACTTAATATTGAAAATATTGAATTTGATATTAAAAAAAATATTGAAGATGTATTTAAATTGTTTAGCGCAAAAGTTAAACAAAAAGGTTTGTTTTTTAATTTATTTATTGACTCACAAATTCCCGATTATGTTTTTGGCGACCCGCTAAGGATAAAACAAATTCTCTCGAATTTTATTAATAATTCTGTTAAATTTACTGAAAAAGGAAGTATTAGCCTTGAAGCCGAATTAATTAAAGCTGATAATGGATTTGCTGAAGTAATTTTTAAAGTTAAAGATACAGGTATTGGTATTTCACCTGAAAATCAGAGTAAAATTTTTAAAGAATTTTCTCAAGCCGAAGCTTCTACAACACGAAAATATGGAGGTACAGGTCTTGGATTGACAATATGTAAGCGTTTGGCTAAACTTATGAATGGCGAAATTGGTGTGGAAAGCAAATTGGGTGAAGGTTCTACTTTCTGGTTCTCCGCAAAATTTAAAATCTCTGATAAAAAAATTAAAAAAGAACAGAAATCTGTGTCTGATGTTAAAGCTGTTGATAATACTAAGAAAACTAAACTTAAAATATTATTAGTTGAGGATAATAAAATAAATCAAAAAGTTGCCCTTGCCAATCTTAAAGATTTTGATGTTGATATTGCTGATAATGGACAGATTGCTGTTGAGAAATATAAAGAAAATAATTACGATATTATTTTAATGGACATTGAAATGCCTGTTATGAATGGCTTGGAAGCTACTATTCATATTCGTGAGTATGAAAAGGCTAACAATCTTAAAAAAATTAAAATAATTGCTATGACTGCAAATGTTTTAAAAGAAGATATTGACGAATACCTTGAAAAAGGTATGGATGACTATCTAAATAAACCTTTTAGAAAAGATGATTTAAAAAAAATTTTAAATAAATAATTTATGGAGAATTCAAAATATAAATGGGACGATAAAACAATTCTTATTGCAGAAGATATAGAGACTTCTAATAGGTATTATAAAGCTGCTTTAAGAGGTACAAATGCTAAAGTTATTTTTGTTGATAATGGTAAAGATGCTGTTGAAATCTGTAAAAAAAATCCTAAAATTGATATAGTTTTAATGGATATTCATATGCCCGAGATGAATGGTTTTGAGGCCACAAAGGAAATTATAAAAGTCAGAAAAGACCTGCCTGTAATTATGCAGACAGCATACATACTTTCAGGCGAAGAGAAAAAAAGTTATGAAGCCGGGTGTGTGGGCTTTTTGGTTAAACCTATAAAATACGATTTGTTCTTATCTTCTATTAGTAAATATTTGGATAAATAAAATCTAATATGTCAAATATAAATATTGATAATCAGAATATTAATCTTGAGATAAGTCTGCTTTTAGAAGCCATTTTCAATAAATACGGCTATGATTTCAGAAACTATTCAAAAGCTCATATTAAAAGAAGAATTTTACATAGATTATCACTTTCAGGTCTTGATAATATTTCAGCAATGACTCATAAAGCTATTTATGATAAAAATTTTGCTTCTCAAATATTATTAGATTTTTCTATTAATGTTACTGAAATGTTTCGCGATCCTGATTTTTATTTTTTTATCAGAAAAGAAGTAATTCCTATTCTTAAAACTTATCCTTTTGTTAAAATATGGCACGCCGGATGTGCTACAGGCGAAGAAGTATATTCAATGGCTATTCTTCTTAAAGAAGAAAATTTGTATGACAGAACACAGATTTATGCTACTGATTTTAACGCTAAAGTTATAAAATCCGCTAAAGACGGTATTTATTCTATTAAAAATATTAAAGATTTTACACGAAATTATCAAAAAGCAGGGGGTAAAGAATCTTTCTCTGATTATTATACCGCTAATTATAATTCTGTCATTATTGATAATTCTTTAAAGAAAAATATTGTCTTTTCAGAACATAATCTTGTTACTGACAGTGTTTTCGCTGAAGTAAATATGATTATTTGCAGGAATGTATTAATATATTTTAACAGAGACCTGCAAAATAAAGTAATGAATTTATTTAACGATAGTCTGGTTCCCGGTGGTATTTTAGGATTGGGTACTAAAGAGAGTCTGCAATTTCTTGAAAAAGGTAAAAATTATAATTGTATAGATTTAAAAAATAAAATCTATAGAAAAAAATATAATGTCTAAAAAATATAAAGCAATAGTTATTGGTACATCAGCAGGGGGACTTGAAGCTTTGGTAAAAATTTTAATGCCCCTGCCTAAAGATTTTTCTTTGCCTATCATTATTGTGCAGCATATAAGCCCCGATTCTGATAATTATATGACTCAATATCTAAATTCTGTATGTGATATTAATATTAAAGAAGCTGATGAAAAAGAAAAAATAAAAGCAGGAAATGTTTATATTGCACCTCCAAACTATCATCTACTTATTGAAGAAAATTTTACACTTTCGTTAAGTAATCAAGAAAAGGTTAATTTTTCACGTCCTTCTATTGATGTATTATTCGAGACTGCTGCCTATGCTTATGGTTCAACTTTGATTGGCGTTATCCTTACAGGTGCTAATAATGATGGTAGTAAAGGAATGAAATTAATACACAATTTTAACGGGCTGACAATAGCTCAGGATCCTAAAACCGCTTATGTTGATAATATGCCTCTCGCTGCTATTAAAGCAACTAAAATTGATTATATATTACCTCTTGAGAAAATTGCTGAGCTTTTGATAAAAATACACTCGGGACAAAAGAAAAAAAAATAAAAAATAATTTGTGATTTTCTAAAACTTAAACTTCATAATTTTTTTTATTCAAAATGATAAAGTTGAGAATGCTGATAGCGAAATTTATATTGCTCATTTTTCACAAATTGCAGCCTCTGTCAATAAAATAATGAGATAAATCTTTTATTCCTGCACCAATTTCTAATACTGATATTCCCTTTAACGGTATTCTTAAATTTGTTAAGTGCTCAAGATTTTGTGAATTATTGCGTTTATAGTAGCTTGAATGAAAATCCCATACAGTATTTGAAACCCGATTATGTTAAACCCTGTTTTTCTGAAAATTTTTATTAAAAAAATAATTATAAATATTATATTTAAAAAATATTAAAAAAAACAGAATAATTTGTTTTAAAGGATTTTAATAATAAAAAATATTATATTTGAAATTTAAAAACATAATTTTTTAAATAAAATATATAAAAAACAGAATTATTATGACATTAATACTAAACAGAAAAGATGTAGCTTCAGTTTTAACAATGGCTGATTGCATGAATGTAGTAGAAGATGCATTCAAAGAACTGGCAAACGGAACAGCAGTATTGCCTTTAAGAACTGTTATAGCTCCTCCTGATGGGTTATCATTGTATATGCCAGCATATATGAAGAATATGGGAGCTTTGGCTTGTAAAGTTGTTACAGTGTACAAAAAAAATCCTTCTGAACATAATATGCCAACTACCATAGGAAAAGTGCTTGTTCAGGATCCTGCAACCGGTGATGTTGTTTGTATTATGGATGGGGGTTATTTAACTGCTGTGCGAACAGGTGCTGTAAGCGGCGTGGCAACAAAATATCTCGCACGAAACGACAACAATCAAATTGCAGGAATTTTCGGTACAGGTGTTCAGGCACGAATGCAGTTATGGGCAGTTTGCGAAGCAAGAAATATTTCTAAAGCTATTGCTTATGATGTTTCTGACAATGCTTTAAATAATTTTATTGCAGAAATGAGCGAAAAATTAAATATCGAAATTATTAAAGCAAAAACACCTGATGATGTTTTGGAAGCTGATATTATTTGTACTGCTACATCTTCACCAACACCTATTTTCGATGGTACTAAAGTTAAACCCGGTACGCATATTAACGGTATTGGCAGTCATACTCCTAATGCCCGCGAATTAGACTCCGAAATAATAAAACGCTCGAAATTTGTTGGCGATTCTTATGAAGCTTGTTTCAAAGAATCAGGTGATATTATTATCCCTCTTAATGAAGGTGTTATTACAAAATCGCATTTCTATGCAGAATTGGGCGAAATAGTTACAGGCAAAAAATCAAGTAGAATTAATAACAAAGAAATAACAATTTTTAAATCCAATGGTCTGGCAATTCAGGATGTTGCTGCTGCCAAACTTGTTTATGATAAAGCTCTTGAAGCCGGTATTGGTGCTAATATTGAAATTTAATAGTTGTAAACAAGAATTTTTAATATTTTTTATTCCCATTATAAAATCCTCCAGATTTTTAAAATCAGGAGGATTTAAAATAATATTCACAAAAAGAAGTTTACATAATATATTTTTTCAAATCAATTTATATTTTTGTGAGAATTTTAAATAGATAAAAAATATATATGAAGTATAATTTTGATGAGATAATCAACAGAAAAGGCAGTAACAGTATAAAATACGATTTATGTGATAAAATTTTCGGCACCTCGGATCTTATTCCAATGTGGGTTGCTGATATGGATTTTAAAACCCCTGATTTTATTATAAAAGCATTAGAACAACGCTTAAAACATCCTGTTTTGGGCTACTCTCTAAGACCTGATAGTTATTATAAATCTATTATCAACTGGAATAAAAAAAAACATAATTGGAATATAAAACAAGAATGGATAAGTTTTAGTCCGGGAGTAGTTCCCGGTTTTAATATGGCAATTCTGGCCTTATCAAAACCAGGAGATAAAATTATTATTCAGCCTCCTGTGTATTTTCCGTTTTTCACTGCAATAAACAATAATAACAGAATTGAAGTCGACAATACTTTAGTATTGAAAAATAATTATTATGATATTGATTTTGATGATCTGGAAGAAAAAATGAAAGATGCAAAAATTTTTCTTTTATCAAATCCGCATAACCCAGGGGGAAGGGTCTGGACAAGGGCTGAGCTGAAAAGAATAGGGGAGATGTGTATTAAAAATGATGTTATTATTTTGTCAGATGAAATCCATTCCGACCTTATTATGAAAAATCATAAACATATTCCTATGGCTTCTATTTCTGAAGAGATAGCTGAGAGAACAATATGTTTTATGGCTCCAAGCAAAACATTTAATATAGCAGGTCTCTCAACTTCGTATCTTGTAATATCAAACGAAGTTTTAAGAAAAAAATATGAGCAGGTTGTTGAAAATTTGCATGTCAATTTTGGAAATATTTTTGGTACATCAGCTCTGGAAGTTGCTTATAATTTTGGAGAAGACTGGCTTAAACAATTAATCGATTATGTTCAGGCAAATATTGATTTTGCTGCTGATTATCTTAAAAAAAATATTCCTGAAATTAAACTTGTCCGTCCTGAAGCTACTTATTTATTATGGCTCGACTGTCGCGATTTAAATATGAGCAATGAAGAATTAAAAGATTTTATGATAAATAAAGCAAAATTAGGATTGAATGACGGACCTACATTTGGCCCGGGTGGAGAAGGTTTCCAGAGAATGAATGTAGCTTGTCCACGTTCTACTCTTGCTATTGCTCTTGACAGAATTAAAAATGCAGTTGAAAAAATCAGATAATATGAATAATACACCTATCTTTGATAAACAGCATCTTTTAAAACTTGCTAATACAAAAATGCCTTTCGGAAAATACAAAGGCTATTATCTTGTGAATATCCCTGAGACTTATTTTGTCTGGTTTAAGAGCAAAGGCTTCCCTCAGAATAGTATTGGAAATTTGCTTGAAGAAATGTATGAGATAAAGTTGAATGGATTAGAAGAGCTTATAAAGCCGTTAATCAAAAAATAATATAGATTTAATTAATTTTGTAATTTTGCGTTTTTTTAAATGTAGGATTTATCTCTCACGTTTATTAATTTTAATAAGTTATAATTTTATGAATATCGATACTTCTTTCGATGATATAAGACCTTATAATGATAACGAAATAAAAGACGTTCTAAAACGCTTAGTTGAAGAACCTGGTTTTATTAAGTTTGTGCATTATCTGAATCCCGACTGTGATAAAAATACTATTAAGAAAAGTTTTAGCACGATAAATTCTATCAAAGAGTTTCAGCATATACTCATCTTTTCTTTTGTTAAATCAATAATTGCTAAAACAACAAAAGGGTTAACCTTTTCAGGACTTGAAAAATTAAGCCCTGAAAAAAATTATTTATTTATATCAAATCATAGAGATATTATTCTTGATTCATCATTTTTGAATGTAATATTATATGAGAATAAATTTGATACAACTGAAATTGCAATAGGTGATAATCTTCTTGCTTTCAATTGGATTAACGATTTAGTACGTATCAATAAAAGTTTTATTGTACACAGAAATCTTAGTCCACGTTTAACGTATGAATATTCAAAACATTTATCAGAATATATAAGATATTCTTTAACACAAAAACATAATTCTATCTGGCTGGCACAACGCGAAGGCAGAACAAAAAATGGTGATGATAAAACACAATTGAGCCTTCTGAAAATGTTAAATATTAGCTCTGACAAAGATATTATTGACAGCTATTATGATTTGAATATTGTTCCTCTCTCTATTTCTTATGAATATGACTCTTGTGATAATTTAAAAGTAGCTGAATTATATGCCAGATCATTAAATCCTGATTTTAAGAAAAACAAAAATGATGATTTAATAAGTATGGGAATAGGTATGACTACTCAGAAAGGAAGAGTAAATTTTGCTATTGGAAATCCTATTAACGAAAATTTAGCAGCGCTTTCTGACATCAAAAATAAAAATGAACTGTTAAAACATATTAGTATTTTGATAGATAAAGAAATATACAAAAACTATATGCTTTATACGACAAATTACATTGCTTATGATATTAGTAATAATTCAAATAAATTTGCTGATAGATATTCAATAAATGAAAAAAATGAATTTAATGTTTATGTGAATAATAGTCTGAAAAAAATATCAGGAGACAAAGCAAAGCTTAAGAAAATGTTTATTGATATTTATGCTAACCCTGTTATTAATAAAATTAAAAATGAAGTTTTATAATTTTTATTTATATTTGTAAAAAAAAAGTTATGATACAAAGAATACAATCATTATTTTTACTCTTAGCTTCAGCTGCGAGTTTCGGAATCTTTTTTTCACCTTTTGCCCGTTTTTATTCAGGGGATATTTATTGTGAATTTTCTGCATTAAGAATTACAAGTATTTCGTCGCAAGATATTACAATGCCTAACACATGGATGTTTATTGCTCTTGCTATTGTAATAGGACTTATTTCGTTTATTACTATATTTTTATACAAGAATAGAAAATTGCAATCTAATCTCAGTAAAATCAATATATTTCTTAATATTTTTTTGATTTTAATTATCTTTTTCTATGCTGATAATTTATCTAAAATTATTAATGTTGAAGCTACTTATAAATTAGGAGCATATTTACCTTTAGTTTCACTTTTGTTTTTAATTCTGGCAAACAGATTTATTATTAAAGATGAAAAATTAATAAGGTCTGCTGACAGACTTAGATAATCTTTATTTTCCAAAGCTGGTGTGCATTTTTAATGCGTGCCACAGACGGTTATAAACGAGCTCATGCAGATAAACAATAAATAATGGTGAATTATGAATTACTGTAAAACAGAATAATAAGCAATAAACAAAAATCCTCCAGATTTTTAAAAATCTGGAGGATTTAAAGATGAAAGAAAACAAAAATATTTATTCATTATTCAATATTATATTTACTGCATTTTGAAAAGCCTCAATATTTTTAGCTTTTTTAATTTTTTTCAGACCTTTTTTTGAATTTGGAAATAAAAAAATAAAGTATTCCCATAAACTATACATTTTTATAATAATATGGCTGGGTCCTGATAAAGCTTGTTGATAATCATTAAATAAAGTATCGTGGAATTTTTTGAATATCTCTAATTTATTTTCAGGATAATCAGTTTTATTGTCTTTTATCATTTCGGGTAAAAAAGGATTTGCAAAAATTCCTCTGCCAATCATCCAGGTATTTATGGTTGGAAAACGCTCTGCTAATTCTTTAAAATTTTTCACTGAAAAGATGTTACCATTATAAATTATTTTATGATTGGTGTTTTCAATACAATTTTTAAAACTTTCTAAATCAATTTCACCTTTATATTTTTGTTTGCCGATTCTCGGATGTATTGTAATATTTTTAATAGGATATTTATCTATAATTGGTAAAACATTAAAAATTTCTTCTTTGTTTTCGTTACCTAATCGTATTTTAATAGAAATATTTATGTCAGATTCAGAAAAAACTTTATTTAAAATATTATCAATTTTTTCGAAATCTTTTATTAACCCGGCACCCAAACCTCTTTTACTTACCATAGGATAGGGGCAACCTAAATTTCAGTTTAATTCATTGTATCCAAAGTTTTTAATGTGTTTAGCAATATATAAAAACTCATCGGCATCATTTGTCATGATTTGTGGAATCAGGTTTATATCTTGATTATTTTCAGGTAATAAATCCCTTTCGTATGCAGGTTTTATACTTAGTTTACCGTTAAGGCGAATGTAGGGAGTATAAAAAATATCAATATCTCCAAAGTATTTATTAAAAGCATTACGAAAACGGAAATCGGTAATGCCTTGCAGGGGAGATGAAATAATTTTAATGCTCATAATTTTATTTGTGCTAATACCCACAGCTCCACCATTTCCGGTTTACGCCAATTTTGATTTCTTTTAGTTTTTTTCGATGCTTTGCCAACATTTTTCTGAATAAATAATTCTTTTTTAAAACGACCGCCTTCAGATAATTCTGTTTTTATCGGATGCTTTTCTGTGACATTTGTAATCTCGGCAAGATTAGAAAATATAATAACAATTTTTCCTTTGGGGTTTAAATGTTGTTTAGCTTGTGTAAAAAAATCTTTAAACAAATTTTCATCATAATAAATAGCTTTATCAATACCTGCTGTATTATGTGAAGCAGGAATCCATGGAGGATTGAAAATAATTAAATCTGTTTTAATATTACAATCGGCAAATAAATTTCCGTAAAATAAATTAATATTCTGATAAGAATTGTTATTTTTTATTTCATAATCTAAACCAATAATAGCATTAGGATTAATGTCTGTAGCGTAAATTTTTTCAAAACCATTATTTAGCATTTGAAAGCTAAGAATTCCACTGCCAATCCCAATGTCGAAAGCAGATTTTTTTTTGCCTTTATAATTTTTCAGCCAATTATCGAAAAGCTCCAGATGTTCGAAACGTGTTGGAAAATAAGTGCCAAACCATGGATGAATTTTTTTGTTTAAAACAGGCACAAACAAGCCTTTTTTATACCATTGCCATGAAGAGTTTAACCCTTGTATTTGAGGAAAAGGCAATAAAAAATTATCTAATCCGGGATATAATATTTCTATCCACCCAATCTCAGGTGCCTTTTTTACAGCTAATTTATTGTTGTTTACTTCTAATAAAATTTTATTTGAAAGATTATGAAATTTCGAGCGAAATTCACGTTGACTTTTAAATGTTTTATTAGAGTATTTTTTATTAAGAAAATTTTTTAGTTCATTTAATATTTCAAGTCCTACGC
Source organism: Bacteroidales bacterium (assembly GCA_021158345.1). Classification (GTDB taxonomy): domain Bacteria; phylum Bacteroidota; class Bacteroidia; order Bacteroidales; family AUK083; genus AUK083. The sequence goes on along the minus strand of JAGGUV010000101.1, from coordinate 1,603 downwards.
TATAAAAATCCATTACTAAAACATAATAACCTTCTAAAAGCGATTCAACAGCATAATTAATATCCATTCGTTTGTTAAAAGGAACAACGTCTAAGTCAGAGATAATTGGTTCAGGTCTGTTTGCTTGAATTTCTTTGCCGGAAATATTTATTTTTAAATTATTCATTTATTTTTTTTTATTGAATGTAGATATAGTTTTTCTACTTTATCCCTTGCCCAGGGCGTTTTTCTTAGAAATTTAAGACTGGATTTTATTGACGGGTCATTATTAAAACAACGGATATTGATATTTTTTCCTAATTCATCCCAGCCATATTCTGCAACAAGAAATTCTAAAATATCTGCTAATTTTACTCCATGCAGTGGATTTTTTGGTTGTTCTTCGCTCATAATTTTTATATTTCTATCTCACCAATATGTAATAGCTTGGCCTGTTATTTTTACTCTCTTTTTTTGTAAATATACAAAAAAATATTTTAATTAAACATTTAAATTATCTAATGGAATTTCATTGTAGATGTTTATTTGTAACATATGTATAAATCTCTGTTATTTTTGATGAACTATAAAAAAGTTGTGGGGTTTTTTGTTGTCGTATGAACCATAATTCAATATTTACTTGATTTAATTTAAAAAGTAAAAAAAACTGCTAAGTACGGAAACTACTGAAAATTCTCGGGACTAAGAAAAGATAATCAAATTATTGTAATGATCAATAATTATAACTATTAGTCATTATGATGTCGTGATTGCGTTTTTACAAATTGTGCTTAGCTTCTAAATAAATATGTTAGGATTTAGTGTTTTTCATAATAAATAAGTATTTAAATCCCCTTAAATAAAAATTGAATTTTCTTGCTCTGTAATGCCACAACCCAGTGTTAGAAGTTTGATTATGTCTTGTAACCGAAATAATATCAACAGGTTCAAAGTGTTTTATTAATCTATTAAAAAGTAAAAATCCAGTTGGGGTAAATTTTCTTTTAATCCATTGGTCGCCAATTAGCCAAGCCATATATTTATTTTTTTTTAAAATTCTTTTTATTTCTATTGCAACTTTTTCTAATTCGTCATAAAATTTATTGTTTTCACAAGAAATTTTTCCGATACAATTTTTATCATCAGAATATTTTATATTATCTGAATAAGGCGAATCAATAAAAACAAAATCTGCAATATTATTTTTTAACGGCAATTTTCTGGCATCAGCTTTTTTTACTTCTTTTCTAACAATATTTAAATCAAAACATTCAACTTTTCTCTTTAATTCGACAGCAACATCATAGGTTGTTCCACTACCACACATAGGGTCAATTACTAAGTCGCCTTCTTTTGTATATCTTTGCAGTAAATTCCATATTACAAATGCAGGTGTAACACCATTGTATTTGTTATTACCATGTGGTTTATTCCCATAATTTTGCGTTGGAAAATCCCACAAAGTAGTTGATTCTAATATTAATGTTTCTTTTTTATTCATTTAACATTTCTTTCAAATCTTCAATAAATTTATCAAACATTTTTACTTTATTGCTTTCTTGTATCTGTGTTTCACTTAATACATAACTTCCATCTAAATCTATTTCTACAATAGCTCTACCTT
>JAGGUV010000020.1 GCA_021158345.1 Bacteroidales bacterium | reverse complement strand
TCACGTCCTGAAAGGACAGTTTATTTCAGCCCAATGGCAAGGCCTTGGGTTAAAAATATAAGAATAATTTTCGTCCTGTAAGGACAGATTAAAATGCAAACTGCCACGAATCCAAGAATTTTATTGTTCAACTCCTACGGAGTTGTGTTTTTATTTATTCATGTTACCACAGGTTTCACCTGCGGTTATTATTATTCAACTCCTTCGGAGTTTTATCAAATTACAATATTAAAAATTACATAGTTTTTGTTTATTATTAATTTTTATTAATAAAACAATCCCGTAAGGGATTAAACAATAATAGCCGTATGAGAATCATACGGTAAAAAAAAGATAGAAAAATTTGAACCCTGTTAAGGGTTCAACAATGTTGCCCGGCTGCCCTGTATTTATGATGAATTATGAATTACGAGGAACAACAATAAAAGAAGATGGGAAATAAAAAAAATATGCTCCAGCAGGTTACAAACAAGCCCAAGCAGAGAAGCTCATATATAACAAAAAAACCTCCTGATTTATTATTAATCAGGAGGTTTTTTATATAAAATTTTAAAATTATTTTGCGTAATTAATAGCTCTGGTTTCTCTGATAACAGTAACTTTTATTTGTCCGGGATAAGTCATTTCATCCTGAATTTTGCGGGATAAGTCATAAGAAATCTGATTAGCTTCAGTGTCAGAAACTTTATCAGCACCAACAATAACACGTAATTCTCTACCTGCCTGAATAGCATATGTTTTAATAACACCGGGATAAGATAAGGCTAATTTTTCCAGTTCATTTAATCGTTGAATATAAGCTTCCACAACTTCACGTCTGGCACCAGGGCGAGCTCCTGAAATAGAGTCACAAATTTGAATAATTGGGGCTATCAAAGAAGTCATTTCAACTTCATCGTGGTGAGCACCAATAGCATTACAAATAACAGGATTTTCTTTATATTTTTCGGCAAGTTTCATACCTAAAATAGCGTGAGGTAATTCCGGTTCATTATCAGGTACTTTACCAATATCGTGCAATAACCCTGCTCTTTTAGCCATTTTAGGATTTAATCCTAATTCAGCAGCCATGGTAGCACATAAATTTGCTGTTTCTATGGAGTGCTGCAAGAGGTTCTGCCCGTATGATGACCTGTACTTCATTCGTCCTATCATGCGTATCAGTTCGTGATGCATTCCATGAATTCCAAGGTCAATAACAACACGTTTTCCTGTTTCAATAATTTCTTGTTCGAGTTGTTTTTTAGTTTTATTTACTACTTCTTCAATACGTGCTGGGTGTATTCTTCCATCAGTAACTAATTTGTGAAGCGACAGTCTTGCTATCTCTCTTCTGATAGGATCGAAACCCGAAAGAATAATTGCATTTGGTGAATCATCAATAATTATTTCAACGCCTGTAAGAGACTCCAATGCTCTGATATTTCTTCCTTCTCTACCTATTATCCTGCCTTTCATCTCATCATTATCAATATTAAATACTGATACTGTGTTTTCAATAGTATGTTCAGAAGAAGTACGCTGCAAAGTTTCAATAATAATTTTTTTGGATTCCAGATTTGCAGTATGTTTCGATTCATCAATAATATCTTTAATGTAAATAGCAGCCTCAGCTTTTGCTTCATCTTTTAATGTTTCAATAAGCTGTGCTTTAGCTTCGTTAGCGGATAAACTTGAGATTGCTTCTAATTGCTCAATTTGTTGTTTATGAGCCTTGTCAATTTCATTTTGTTTAGTATTAATAATCTCAAGCTGGTTAATTAAATTTTCTTTAATAGTGTTTAATTCCTTTTGCTTACGCTGAAATTCTTCCATTTTTTGCGAAAAAGAATTTTCTTTTTGTTTCAGTCTATTCTCTTTATTTTGAATAGCAACATCTTTTTCATGAATAAATTTTTCGTGTTCAGCTTTAAGTTGTAAAAATTTTTCTTTTGCCTGTAAAATCTTATCTTTCTTAATTATTTCAGCTTTTTCTTTAGCATCTCTAATAATTTTTTCGCTTTTACTTGAAGATGATTTTTTAATAATAAGATTAGATATTAAAATGCCGGCAATAAATGATATAACGCCGACTACAGCAATAATAATAATAATATTAGTTCCCATTTTTATAGTATATTTAATAAGGGCAAGATAATAGAAGAAAAGAATAAAAAAAAGCCCGCAAATAATTCCAGAGTTATGATAAACTCCCAAAAAACAAGATTTGGGTGCCAAATATTTCGAACTTCCACTGTTCTAAAAATAGAATTTTGAATAATCAAAATGAGGCCTGTCCTACGTATGTTGAACGTTCCCGGTTTTATAGTAATGTTGAGTTTACTAACTGGTTTTGAATTATTATGCGGGCTATATTTTTTTCAAAGAACTTTAATGTTTAAATCTTTTAAAATATTTCTGTTAATATATTGTCAATTTCCGATAATTTTTTTTCTAAAAGTTTGTCTTTAAACGATATTTTTTTTTCAAGGTCTAAATTGACTGTGGCATATTGTAATGCTGCCATTGCTAATAAATCCTGTTTATCGTTATAAGCATAATTATCAGAGAATTTTTTTATTGTATTATTTAATATTTTTGCTGCTTCTCTTACTGCCTCTTCCTCTTTTTCGTCTGCTATTGTCAGTGAGTAAGGCCTGTCAGCAATTATTATTTTTATTGTTAGATTATTCATTAACAATTTATTGATTTAAAAGACCTAAACATTTATCAATCTCCCGCACAAGTTCATTTATTCTTAATTTTACTTCTGTATCTTTTTCCCCTTCAGTTTTTATTAGTTTTGTTATCTTTAGTATGTTATTTTTTTCTCTTAATTGTTTTATTATTTCTTCTTGTTCTTTATTTTTTTTTATTAATTTTTGGTTTTGATTTATTAAATCTTTTTTTTCTTTCTCTAATTTTTCTTTTAGATTTATTAGTTTTCTGATTTTAAATTCTATTCCTGAAACTAAAATACCTAAATCTTTCATAAAAATTAGTATTATTATGCAAAATTAGTCATACTATTGATTTTATGCAAGCTTTTATTTATTTAATTTAAAGTATTTTTTTGTTAAGTATGTTAATTTTATTGTTATTCAAAATGTTAACGAATTTATTAAATAAATATTTTCTGTTTTTATTTTTTTATTAATATTTTTTTTATTTTTATGATTACTTATGACTGAAGAATTTTTATATTATATCTGGAGATATAAATTGTTTAATAATGAATTGTTTACATCTTCAGGAGAAAAAATCAGTATTTTTAATCAGGGAATTAGAAATGCTGACTCAGGTCCTGATTTCTTTAATGCAAAAATTTCTATTGGCAATACTCTATGGGCAGGTAATGTTGAAATTCATATTAATTCATCCGACTGGTATAAGCATAAACATAATCTTGATAAAGCTTATGATTCTGTTATTTTGCATGTTGTTTATAATAATGATGTTGATGTAAAACGTCTTGACAATCAAATTATTCCTGTTCTGGAATTGAAAGGAAAATTCGATGAAAATCTTTATTTCAGATATGAAGATTTTATGAATAATAAAAATATAATTCCTTGTGAAAAATTATTTTATCAGGCTGATGACTTTATTGTAAAGTCATGGTTAGAAAGCTTGTTGATTGAAAGATTAGAAAATAAATCAAAACACATAATCAAATCATTAAAATTTAATAATAATGATTGGGAACAGACTTTTTATCAAAATCTTGCATACAATTTCGGCTTAAAGATAAATTCGTTGACTTTTAAACTCCTTGCAGAATCTATTCCTTTAAAATATTTGTTAAAGCATAAAGACAATTTATTACAAATTGAGGCTATGTTATTCGGTCAGTCGGGTTTGCTTGATTTTGATTTTAATGATGAGTATCCAAATATCCTGAAAAGGGAATACATATTTTTAAAAAATAAATTTTCACTGCAACCTCTTGAACCGCATTTATGGAAATATTTACGACTTCGTCCTTCTAACTTCCCAAATATCAGAATTAGCCAGTTTGCAAATCTTATTTATAAATCATCTAATTTGTTTTCTGAAATTATTGAAAATAAAAATCTTAATAATATTATTGCTCTTTTTAATGTCTCATGTTCAAGTTATTGGGATAATCATTATGTCTTTGATAAGTTATCTGTAAAAAGAAAAAAAAATCTTGGCAAAAGCTTTGTAAATCTTATTTTGATAAATTCTGTTATACCTTTTATTTTTGTTTATGGCATTCATAAAGACATTCAGGAATATAAAGAAAGGGCTTTAAATTTTTTAATGAAAATAAAAGGAGAAAGAAATTCTATTGTAAAAATTTGGCAATCATTAGGCGCTGACATTACCACTGCTTTTAATACTCAGGCTTTAATTGAATTGAAAAAAAATTACTGCGATAAGAAAAAATGCTTAAATTGCAGAATTGGAAATTATCTCTTAAGAAAAAATCTTTAATTCATTTAATTTTTTATGAATAGCTCAGTACAAAAAAACAAACTAAAATATTCAATATTAATAATATTTTTAATAGTCATAGCCGGCATTTTAGGATATATGTCAATTGAAAAATTTTCGTTTATCGATTCTTTATATATGACAGTAATTACTGTTGCAACAGTTGGTTTTAAAGAAGTACACAATTTATCTGACAATGGTAAAATATTTACTATAATATTGATAATTTCCAGCCTTGGCACTTTTGCTTATGCTGTTTCAATAATAAGCTCCCTATTTTTTGAAAATAAATTAAGCCTATTGATAAAAGGATATAAAAATAAAACTGATATAAAAAAAATGAAAAATCATGTGATAGTCTGTGGGTTTGGCCGTAATGGCAAACAAGCTGTTAACGAGCTTAAGCTATACAAACACAAAGTTGTGGTTATTGAAAGAGACCATGAAATAATGATTAGCAATATTAATAATGAAAATAATTTTCTTGAAGGTGATGCTACAGATGAAAATACTTTGATTGAGGCAGGTATTTATAGTGCCAAGGCTCTGATAACTACACTCCCCTCTGATGCAGATAATCTTTTTGTGGTATTAACAGCTCGTTCTTTAAATAAAAATATTAATATTATCAGCAGGGCTTTTGACGAAAGCTCTGATAAAAAATTGAAAATTGCAGGTGCTAATAATATTGTAATGCCTGAAAAGGTAGGAGGGACACATATGGCTAAATTAATTGCCAGAACTGATATTATTGAATTTCTTGAACATATCTCAATACAAGGTGAGGCTCCAACAAACCTTGAAGAAATTGATTTTGATGAACCTGATAATATAACCTCAAAATATTCTATTGCCGATTTACAAATAAGAGCAAAATCAGGCGCTAATATTGTGGGTTTTAAAACTCCTGAGAATAAGTATATTTTAAATCCAGCTCCTGATACTGTTATTCTGCCCGGCTCTAAACTTTTTGTCCTTGGTACTAATAAACAAATAAAAAATATGAAGAAAATTCTTAAATCAAGAGAGAGATAATTGAGGCTAAGGTAAAGGTTAAAATTGAGATTGAAAAAAAAAACTAAATGACAATGAATGGCTTTCGTTGCCTATCGAAACATATCACTAAATAATTATAAAAAAAATGCAAAAAACTAATCAATTTTTTAAAGTTATAGTTTTATTATTTCTGAGTGTCTTATTCATAGATTCTTATTCACAGGAGTCTTTTGATTGTTTTACAATAATTGTAGGTAAAAATGCTTCTGTTGATGGCTCTGTTTTATTTGCTCATAACGAAGATGACTATGGCGAGCACATTGTAAATTATTATGAAGTGCCACGTTTAAAGCATAATGACAGGGAAAAAGTTCTATTGAAAAATGGCAATAAAATTGCACAGTTATCAGAGACAAATAAATATTTCTGGCTTGAAATGCCGGGGATGAATTTTGCAGATGCTTTTATGAATGAATATGGCGTTTGCATTGCTTCAAATGCTTGTCCATCAAAAGAGAAAAACCCTGTTCTAACTAAAGGAGGTATTGGCTATAATTTGAGAAAACTTATGGCTGAAAGGGCTAAGTCAGCAAAACAGGCTGTTAAAATTGCCGGTAAACTTATTGATGAGTCGGGATATAATTCTTCGGGAAGAACATATTCTATTGCCGACCCTGACGAAGCATGGGTACTCTCTGTTGTTAACGGTAAACATTGGATTGCTCAAAGAGTTGATGATGATAAAGTTATGATAATCCCAAATTATTATACTATCACAAATATTAATTTGTCTGATACTAATAACTTCCTTGGCTCTGATGATATTATTGAATATGCTGTTAAAAATTTATGGTATAATCCTGACAAAGACGGAGATTTTAATTTCAGAAAAGCATATTCAGATGAAAACACTTTAAATTCAATAAATAATATTGGTAGAAAATGGGCTGCTATAAATATTCTATCAG
>JAGGUV010000124.1 GCA_021158345.1 Bacteroidales bacterium | reverse complement strand
ATAAACAACAAATAATAAAATTTTTATCTTTTGTTGTTTTCTAAAAAAAAAAATAAAAAAATAAATTTAATCAATTATGTATGATATTATAGAACTCAACGGCAAATTAGTGCCTGAGTTAAAAGAAATTGCAAAGGGAATGAACATCCCTAAAATAGAAAGTTTGAAAAAGGCAGATCTTATTTATAAAATTTTAGACTATCAGGCTTTAAACCCTTCAGAGAAAACTCTTGTTCAAGAGAAAAAAAGCGCAAAAAAATCTTTTTCAGGCAGACAAAGAAAAAGTACTGAAAAAATTTCTGACAGAATATTAAATAAGGTAAAAAAGTCCAGAGAAGATTTAGAGAAAAGTATAGTTTCTGATAAACCTTCAGAAACCGAAACTATAAATTTAGATAAAGCTAATGATTTTTCACAAGAAATTAATGATGTGAAACCTTTTGAATCTGAAGAGATTTTGACTGAAAAAAAAGTAGAAACAAAAGAAGAGCAGATCCCTGTTGAGACAAAAGAAAATAGAACAGAAGTGGAGGGGACAAAAACTGTTTCAGGCAGAGAAAGATATCAAAGAGATAATCATTACAGAAATTCAAGAAATATTGAAAGAAGAAAAAGCGAATTTTCTTTTGAACATGAAGGTATTATTTCCAGTGAAGGTGTTTTGGAAATAATGTCTGACGGATATGGATTTTTACGCTCTTCTGATTATAACTATCTTAACTCACCTGATGATATTTATGTTTCACAATCACAAATAAAATTATTTGGCTTAAAAACAGGTGATACTATTAAAGGAACAATCAGACCTCCTAAAGATGCAGAAAAATATTTCCCGTTAATAAAAATTGAATTTATTAATGGTCGTAAACCTGAGGATGTCAGAGACAGGATACCTTTTGATTTTCTTAAGCCTTTGTTTCCACAAGAAAAATTTAATCTTACAGGTCATAAAGGTGAAACTATCTCAACGAGAATTATAGATTTATTTTGTCCAATTGGTAAAGGGCAAAGAGGTTTAATAGTTGCACAGCCTAAAACAGGTAAAACTGTTTTGTTAAAAGAAGTTGCTAATGCAATATCTGCTAATCATCCTGACGTATATCTTATTATTTTGCTTATTGATGAGCGTCCTGAGGAGGTAACAGATATGGAAAGAAGCGTTAATGCAGAAGTTATTTCTTCTACTTTTGATGAACCTGCCGACCGTCATGTTAGAATTGCAAATATTGTTCTTGAAAAAGCAAAACGTATGACAGAATGTGGTCATGATGTTGTTATTCTTTTAGATTCAATTACAAGACTTGCAAGAGCATATAATACTGTTTCTCCTGCTTCAGGTAAAGTATTGTCAGGTGGTGTTGAAGCTAATGCTCTTCAAAAACCCAAGAGATTTTTTGGTGCTGCCAGAAATATTGAAAATGGCGGTTCTCTTACTATTATTGCTACTGCTCTTATTGATACAGGCTCTAAGATGGATGAGGTTATCTTTGAAGAATTTAAAGGTACAGGTAATATGGAATTGCAATTAGACAGAAAACTTTCTAATAAACGTATTTATCCTGCTATTGATATTGTTTCTTCAAGTACTCGTAGAGAAGATTTACTACTTAAAAAAGAAGTTCTTCAACGTATTTGGATATTACGGAATCATCTTTCTGATATGAATCCGCTTGAAGCTATGCAATTTCTTAAAGATAAAATGAAATTTACTACTAGTAATGAGGAGTTTCTCGCTTCTATGAATGGATAAAAATAATATATCTTATTAATAAAAGAGCATCAAAAACTGTGATTATTAATCATTTGTTTCTGATGCTTTTTTTTGTATTAAAGTTTTTGCCAAATCGTTTAAATTTAGTCCGTTAAAATTTCCTGAACTCATCATTAACAGAACTTTATTATGCCAGTCAATACTTAATAATTTTTCTTTTAGCATATCAGAATCAGTAAATATCTGAATGTCAGGATTTGAGAAACCATATTTTATCTGTTCTTCTGTGATAAAAGGTAATTTTTTTAATTCCACGGATTTTGGATTATAAAAAATTATCGGCATAAATAAATCATCTAAACAGCCGTTATACTGAGAAAGAAAATTTTTATTCAGACTGCTATAAGTGTGTAATTCTATGCAAGCAACAATTTTTTTATTTTTAAACTGTTCTTTCACAGCTTCTGTTGTAGCTTTTAATTTTGAAGGCGAATGAGCAAAATCTTTAAAGATAAAAGTGCTGTTGTCTGATGCAATAAGTTCAAGACGTCTGGTAGCTCCATTAAATGATTCAATAGCTTTATAAAATTTTTTATCATCAATACCAATTTCGTTGCATACTTTACGTGCACCGTTAATATTTGTCAGATTATGCTTGCCAAAGACATTTAATGGTACTTCAGTTGTTGATGTTTTTATGAATGTTTTATAGCCTTTTATCAGATATTCAGGTAAAGAATATGGAATTGTTTTGATATCGGTTCTGACAGTATCAGCAATTTTAATTACTTCAGGGTCATCATTATTATATATTAATGTCCCGTTTTTGCAGATGAGGTCAGAAAATATTTTAAATTGTTTCACATAATTTTCATAAACAGGAAATACATTAATATGGTCCCATGCTATGCCGTTAATTAGTGCGATATGAGGTTTGTACAAATGAAATTTTGGTCTTCTGTCAATAGGAGAGCTAAGATATTCATCGCCTTCAAAAATCATAATTTTTGCCTTGTCAGTAAGCTTTACCATTACATCAAAGCCTTTAATTTTTGCACCAACCATATAGTCAAAGTCAATGTTGTGGAATTTTAATACGTGCATAATTATTGAAGTAACAGTGGTTTTGCCATGGCTACCTGCAATAACAATTCTTTTTTTATTTTTTGATTGTTCATAAAGATATTCGGGGAAAGAATATATTTTAAGTTTTAATTTTTGAGCTTCAAGCAATTCAGGGTTATCGGAGCGTGCGTGCATACCGAGAATAACAGCATCTAAATTTGTAGAAATATTTGAAATATTCCAGCCTTTCTTTTCAGGAAGAAGACCGTATTTTTTTAATCTTGTTTTAGCTGGGTCAAAAATTTCATCATCAGAGCCTGTAACAATATATCCTTTTTTGTGCAAAGCTATTGCAAGATTGTGCATAACACTGCCGCCAATTGCAATAAAGTGTACTTTTTTATTCATAATTTGAGTTTTATTAACATAAACAGTATATTTTTTTACCATGCATAAGTTGTATATTCGTGGAGTGAAACTTTTAAAAATTATAAGATAATCAGAAATCGATAATTCCGGTATAATTTTCAGGTGTAATTGATTTTAATTCAATTTTTATATCATCGGAAATATTCAGTTTGTCAATAAAATTATGAATTGTCTGTTTATCAATTTTAGCATTTGTTCTTGTAAGCTGTTTAAGAGTTTCGTATGGTTTTGGATAATTTTCCCTGCGAAGAATTGTTTGTATTGCTTCTGAAACTACTGCCCAGTTATTATTTAAATCTTCTTTTATTTTATCAGTATTGACGATTAATTTATTTAATCCTTTGATAAGTGATTTTATGGCAATAACAGAATGTGCAACAGGAACTCCAATGTTTCTAAGTACAGTTGAGTCTGTGAGGTCTCTTTGTAAACGAGAAACAGGTAATTTTGAGGACATATGTTGATAAATGGCATTTGCAATTCCAAGATTTCCTTCTGAATTTTCAAAATCAATAGGATTTACTTTATGAGGCATAGCAGATGAACCCACTTCACCTTTTTTTATTGATTGTTTAAAATATCCCATTGAAATATATGTCCAGATGTCTCTGTCAAGGTCAATTAAAATTGTATTGATGCGTTTAAGATTGTCGAAAAAGGCAGCAATGTTATCGTAATGTTCTATTTGCGTAGTTGTTTTTGAGCGGTTAAGACCCAGAGTTTTGTTAACAAAATTATCAGCAAATTTTATCCAGTCAATTTCGGGGTAAGCAATTTTGTGAGCATTAAAATTGCCTGTGGCACCACCAAATTTAGCAGAAAACGGTATGGTCTTTAGCAATTCAATTTGTTTTAAAATTCTTTCGTAGAACACATAAAATTCTTTTCCAACAGTAGTAGGAGTGGCCGGTTGACCGTGAGTATGTGCCAACATTGTGATGTCTTTCCAAAGATTTGCTTTTTCGCGTATTATTGATAGTAGATTTTCAATAATTGGAAATAAGACATCTTCGAAAGCTAACTTAAAAGAATAGGGTATGGCAGTGTTGTTAATATCTTGTGATGTTAATCCGAAGTGAATGAATTCTTTATATTTTCTTAGGTTGTGATTTTCGAATTTCTCTTTTAAAAAATATTCTACAGCTTTTACATCATGGTTTGTGGTCTTTTCTATTTCTTTTATTCTTTCTGCGTCTTCTATAGTAAAGTTTTTATAAATGTCTTTTAAATTTTCTAAAACATAATTGTCTATATCTTTTAATTGTGGCAGAGGGATTTTGCATAAAGCGATAAAATATTCTACTTCTACCAAAATTCTGTAGTTTATAAGAGCTGCTTCGGAAAAATAGTTAGCTAAGTTTTCGGTTTTGTTTCTGTACCTGCCATCAATAGGTGATATTGCTAATAAAGGAGATAATTTCATTTTAATATGTTTTTTATTCAAAATTATAAAAATATATATCTAAGTGTTAAATAAATTTTCAATAAAGATAAAAAATAAAAATGAGGTATAAATAATATTTTGGAATAAAATTTATACCTCATTATCATTAAAAAATATATTATAAATTATTTGTTATAAAATTTAACATACGTGTAAACAGATGAAATCTGGTGTTGCCACCATAAATACTGTGGTTACGATTAGTATAAATTTGCATTTCAAATTGTTTGTTAGCTTGTACTAATTTTTCTGAAAATTCAAGAGTATTTTGTAAATGTACATTATCGTCAGCTGTGCCGTGGCATATTAATAATTTTCCCTGTAGCTTATCAGCAAAGAATAGAGGGGAATTATCGTCATAGCCATCGGGATTTTCCTGTGGTGTGCGCATAAATCTTTCAGTATAAATATTATCGTAATAACGCCAGTTGGTAACAGGAGCAACAGCAATACCTGCTTTGAAAATACCATTGCCTTTTTCCATGCACAAACAAGTCATAAAACCGCCGTAGCTCCAGCCCCAGATTCCAATACGTGTTGAGTCAATATAAGGTAGAGACCTTAGATATTTTGCTGCTTCAATTTGGTCGATAGTTTCGTATTTGCCTAGTTGCAGATAAGTCATTTTTCTGAATTCTTCACCTCTGGCACCTGTTCCTCTTCCGTCAACGCATGCAACAATATATCCTTTGCTTGCTAAAACCTGATTGTATCCAAAGTCCCAAGAGTCTTTAACCTCTTGCGAGTTAGGCCCGCTGTATTGTGTCATTAAAACAGGATATTTTTTTGCAGGATCAAAATCAGCAGGTTTTAAAATCCAGCCGTTAAGTTCAACGCCTTCTGATGTTTTAAATTTAAAGAATTCTTTTTTTGCGCATTTATAATTTTTGAGTCTTTCTTTTAAATTTTTGTTGTCTTCCAGAACTCTTATAAGTTTTCCATTTGAATTATGAATAGTAACGTATGTAGGTGTGTTGATATTTGAAAAATAATTGATATAATACTTATAATTTTTGCTGAATACAGCTGAGTTAGTTCCAGCCATTGTTGAGAGCTTTTTGATTTTTTTTCCGTTAATTTTAACAGAATAAACTTCTCTTTGCAATGGTGATTCTGCTGAAGCTATAAAATAAAAGGTTTTCTTTTTTTCGTCAAAACCAATAAAGTTTGAAACATCCCAATTTCCTTTTGTGAGTTTTCTAATCATATTACCCTGCATATCATACAAATAAATATGATTCCAGCCGTCTTTTTCATTTAAAATAACAAAATGTTTATTGTCTTTCAGAAAGGTAAGATAATCAAAATTTACTTCATCAATATAATATTTGTTTTCATCGGTATAAATAACATTTGATACGCCTGTATTAGGATTAGCAAATAATAATTCGAGTTTGTTTTGCAATCTATTTAAACGGAAAATACAAAGATTGTCAGAAGAATTAGTCCATTTTATTCTTGGAATATACTGGTCGGTTTCTTTGCCAACATCCATAGTAGTAATTTTTTTTGTATCGGAATTATACACATGAACGCTAACAATAGAGTTGCTTTCACCTGCTTTTGGATATTTAAATGCGTAGTTTTCAGGATAAAGGGCGTTTTTTTTAATAGTTGGGTGCGAGCCTTGAAATTTTGTCATATTAAACATTTTAACTTTTGATTCGTCAAAACGCATAAAAGCAAGTTTTTTGCTGTCGGGTGACCATGCAAAAGCTTTGTTGAATTCAAATTCTTCTTCGTAAACCCAGTCGGGTGCTCCGTTTATGATGAAATTGAATTTCCCGTCAAAAGTTATTTGTGTCTCTGTGTTATCAATTAAATTTTTAATAAAAATATTGTTTTTACGTACAAAAGCTATTTTTTTACCATCAGGTGAAAAAGTGGCTAATTGCTGTTTGCCGTTATCAGAAAGACTGGTAAGCTTATTGGTTTTTCTGTCATAGACATAATAATCGGCAGTAAATGAACGACGGTAAATTCGTTCACGATTAGTATATAATAATATTTTAGTTTCATCGTCACTAAATTGATATTCACTGGCTCTTTTAATTTTTGTTGTATCTAATTTTAAGGTATTTAAAATAGTTTCGATAAAGTCACCTGTTTTGTAACTATATTTATTGATTTTTGTACCGCGACCTTCAAGAGTTGTGTAATGTATTCCGTCATTCATAGATCGCAAACCATAAACGGATTTTGGATAAAATGAATATGCCTTCATTACACCTTCGAGAGTAACATCTTTTTTTGCTTCCTGCGCATTTGCAGGAGTTTGAATGTTTATTAGTAAAACGCTAATAAATAATGTTAATAGTAATTTTTTCATGTGTTTATATTTTTATATTCGGTTGATATTTAATTGTTTGTCGACAGAGTACACCCTTGATAGCTATCGTGATTAACACGGATTTTTTTGAACCATAAAAAGCATAAAATGTCATAAAAGTTTCAGCGGTTAAATTTTTATAATTAATAATATTTATACATCTGATGTATCGAGAAAATCAGTTATTTTTTTTCTAATCCTTTTTAATTCAAGGAATTTAATATTTTTAGTTTTAAAATATCTGTATAAATTCCATTCATCAATAAGTTGTAAAAATTTTTCAGCGTAAAAATATGCAAAATATCCTGATAAAGGCAGGCTAAAAAAATAAATTATTATATAAATTCTCTTGTTTATAAAACAAGAGAATATTATTGTTTGAATTAAATATATTAAAGGAAAGAGAACTAACCCCAAACCAAATTTAAAGGAACTGTGAAATTGAGGATCTTTAACTTTTTTAATAAAATATTTTACAAGAGAGTAATTTATAATATTATTTAAAAATCCAAATACAAATATTGGCGATAATGCTATAAGAATCAATGAATAACTAATTAAAGAAATTAAAGAAGGCTTTTTATTGGCAAGGATTTTTTCGTTAATATTTAATTTGTTTTTCAGATTAACATATTTTTTGATTTCCAATTTAATATTATTTAAAAAAATAATATTTTTAGTAAAGACTCTTTCAAGAAAAGAAACCAATTTTTTATCAATAATAAGTTTTTTTCTTTGGTCGTATTTTTTTAATGTTTTTTTTGATTTCAGATATGATGTGTTAATATTTCTTAATTCTTCGTAAGTTTCATAATTATCAGTATCTTGTATGTTAATAATTAATTTATCAATTTTATCCCTAATGTCAGAAGTTAATTTTTTTATGCATTTTTGAGGTTCATTGTTATAAGCTTCTTTATATTGAGAAACAGAAATTGCATTACCAAATTTAACCTGCAATATTCCTCTAAGATTAAAATAATTGCTATAGTAAATGCCTACAGGAACTATTTTAATATTAGAACTTGGATATAAATTTTGAGCTTGTAGAGCTATTTTGGCAAGACCTTTTTTTAAGGGCAGCAAAGCTCTTTTGTCATTATGAGTAGCTTCAGGGAAAATACAGAGAGCTTTTTTCTTTGATAATATCAAGGCAGCCTCATCAAAAATATCTTTGTTTTTTTGTAATGAATCATATCCGTCTCTGATACGATAAACAGGTAATATTTTTAATTTCTTTAATAAAAAAGCTATGAATTTTTTTTTAAAGATGTCAGCTCTGCCCAGAAATATAATTTGTTCTTTTAATGTTGTAACTAAAACAAGAGCATCCATCAAAGCATTCTGATGGTTTGGGGCAAAAATTACAGGTGTGTTTTCAGGAATATTTTTTTTGCCTTCAATAATTATTTTTTTATAATAAATTCTATGGGCAATTTTAACGAAAAATCTTAAAATTTCATAAGACAATGACCAGCTTTCAATATTTTTTGCCATCACTATTAATTGAGTATTATTTTTCGTTTCGACCAGAAAAAAGCAAGCCCCATTCCTGAGATGATATGCCATATACCCCAACCTGCTGCAATAAATGCCATGCCTCCAAGATGAAGATCAGCAGGAAATATTTTCGGGTTAAATATTAATACAAGTGCTAACCCTGAATTTTGTATCCCTGTTTCTATTGCTATTGTTCTTCTGTCAATCTGTGGTAATTTGAAAATTCTTGAAACAGTATAGCCTGTTAATATTGCCAGAGCATTATGTAGTATTACAATAAAAATTATTAGCCCTATATAATTCATAAAATGATCGAAATTGGCTGCAAGTGCTCCAACAACAAAACCAAAAAATGCAAATATTGATGCTATCTTTATTGGTTTGATGATCATTTTTGTGGTATTAGGGAATTTATTTGCAAAAGCTAACCCCAGTACTAAGGGTATTCCCAACAGTATAAATACTGTCTGAAACATTTGATATGGATCTATAGTTATAGGCCTTAACAAAGGTGATGACTTTATATATAAATGACCCCAGAAAGCAAAATTAAATGGTGTCATAAATATTGATATCAATGTTGCTACAGCTGTTAAACTAACTGAGAGTGCAACGTCTGCTTTTGCTAAAGAAGATATGAAGTTGGAGATGTTGCCTCCCGGACACGCTGCCACAAGTATCATACCTAAGGCTATACTTGGTGTGAGATTTAATATTCTTACAAGTAGATAAGTTATAGCAGGTAATAACAAAAATTGTGATATCATTCCTATCAAAGGTATCTTTGGATTTTTAATTACAGAAACAAAATTTTCTTTTTTAATATCTAAGGCTACTCCAAACATAATAAATGCCAGCGTTATATTCATGGCAAATAAACCTTCGGGACTAAAATTTAATCTTATGTTATCTAAAACTTCTAAAGATTGAAACATATAAGTTTTTATTGAGTAATATTTTTTGTGCAGTGCAAATATACATAATTGAATTTAATTGTAAAGTTTTAATATTTATATGGGGTTTTAATATTTATATGGGGCTATTCTATAGTGTCTGTCAATAAAGTAAGCATATAACCGATTTAAAAACAGTAAAATATGCTGCTAAAGGGCAAACAAGGATTAACGATTTATGATTTGCGAAGTATCTATAAATCTAATCATTAAAACCTTCGGGACTAAAATCGTTAGTCTTCAATTTTTATTTTTTTTGATGGCTTAACCCTTTTACCAAATAAAATTTATTTATATTTTATTTGGACGAAATTGCTATACAGTATTTTTGGGGGGCATTTATTCTGATATTTTGGGTGTCGTTAAGTTATTATTTTTGTTTTTATTATTGTTAGTAATATAATAATATTTAATTTTACTTTTTTTTAAGAGTATTTGTTGATGAAGAAATTATCAGTAATAATTGTAAATTATAATGTTAAATATTTTTTGGAACAATGTCTTTACTCTGTTTTTGATGCAGGTAAGTGCGTTGATATAGAAGTAATTGTTATTGATAATAATTCTGTTGACGGTTCTGTTAAAATGCTTAAGGAAAAATTTCCTGAAGTAAAATTAATAGAGAATAAAAAAAATACAGGTTTTGCCAAAGCTAATAATCAGGGTATTAAGATTTCAAAAGGCGAATATGTTTTATTATTAAATCCTGATACTATTGTTGAACATGATACTTTAGAGAAAGTTGTTAAATTCATGGATGAGCATCCTGATGCTGGTGGTCTCGGTGTTAAAATGGTTGACGGCAAGGGTGATTTTCTTCCTGAATCAAAACGTGGTCTGCCTACCCCTTTTGTTGCTTTTTATAAGATTTTTGGGCTCTCAAAATTATTTCCAAAGTCAAAAATTTTCGGTAAGTATCATCTTGGATATCTTGATAAAGATGAAACTAATCAGGTGGAAATACTCGCTGGTGCTTTTATGCTCTTACGGAAAAAAACTTTAGATGAGGTAGGATTGCTTGATGAAAATTTTTTTATGTATGGTGAGGATATTGATTTATCATATAGAATTGTTAAAGCAGGGTATAAAAATTATTATTTCCCTAAGACAAGAATAATCCATTATAAAGGTGAAAGCACTAAGAAGAGCAGTGTTAATTATGTTGTGGTATTTTATAAAGCCATGGTAATTTTTGCAAAAAAACACTTCTCTAAAAAAAATGCAAAATTATTCTCCTTTTTTATAAAAATTGCTATTTTTTTTCGTGCATCTATAGCCATTTTTCACAGGTTTTTTTCAAAAGTTATGTTCCCTGTCCTTGATTTTATATTTTTATTTTCAGGAACTTATTTTTTTATAAATATCTGGGAGCAAAAAATTATTATTCCTAAGAGCGGGCATTATCCTGTTGAACTATTTTATATTGTAATACCTTTATATGCCTTGGTTTGGATATTCTCGGTTTATTTGAGTGGCGGTTACGACAAACCTGCTAAAATTCATAAAATATTTCAGGGTATAGCTATTGGCACAATCACTATTTTAGTGATTTATGCTTTATTGCCTGAAACATGCAGGTTTTCACGTGTCTTAATTTTATTTGGAGCTATATGGGGTCTTGTGTCAATGGTCAGTATTCGCTTGTTATTTTATTTAATAAATCCTAAAAAATATAAACTTGACTCTGAAAAGAATAATCGTTTTATTATTGTTGGTGACAAAGATGAGGCTATGCGTGTTGCCGGTCTTTTAAGAAATACTTATATTAATCCCGGATTTATTGGCTTGGTTGATGTAAATAAAAATAATCATAAAAATAATGGTTTTATCGGTCATTTGTCTCAGATAAAAGAAATTATTAGCATTTATAAAATCGACGAAGTTATTTTTTGTTCTAAAAACGTACCTGCTCAGCAGATTATTGATAAAATGTCGGAACTGAATAATTCATCTGTCGAGTATAAAATTGCGCCATCCGAAAGTCTGTATATTATTGGCTCTAATTCTATTAATACTGTCGGTGATTTATATATTGTTGATATTAACTCTGTTAACAAAATTATTAATAAACGGAATAAAAGATTTTTCGATATTGTTTCAAGCATTATTTTATTAATTTTATCTCCTTTAATGTTGCCTTTTGTAAAACATTTTTTCGGATTATATAAAAATATTTTTTTAGTGCTTCTTGCAAAAAGAACATGGGTCGGATATTATATTCTTGAAAAAGATACTAACATATCAGTAAATTTACCTAAAATTAAAAAATCAGTATTAAATCCTGTTGACGGATTAAAACAAAATGATATTTCTGACGAAACTATTGAAAAACTTAATATGCTTTATGCCAGAGATTATAAAGTGTTGAATGATATTAATATAATGATAAAAGCTTATAAAAAATTAGGAAATTAAAATAATGGAATTAAAACTTACAAAACCAATAGTGTTTTTCGATCTTGAAACAACAGGATTAAACATAACAAAAGACAGAATTGTTGAAATATCAATTGTAAAAGTAAATATAGATAATACAACAGAAGTAAAAACCCGTAGATTAAACCCTACAATTCCTATACCTCCTGAATCTACAGCCATTCATGGTATTACTGATGAGGATGTAAAGGATTGTCCTACTTTTGCTGCTGTATCGAAAAGCCTCGCTAAATTTATAGCTAATTGTGATTTGGCAGGATATAATTCTAATAAATTTGATATTCCATTATTAGCAGAAGAATTTTATAGAGCTAATGTTGATTTTGACTGGAAAAACAGAAAATTTATTGATGTGCAGAATATCTTCCATAAAATGGAACAAAGAACCTTGATTGCAGCTTATAAATTTTATTGCAAAAAAGACCTTACTGATGCTCATAGCGCTGAAGCTGATACCCTTGCCACTTATGAAATTCTTAAAGCTCAACTTGATAAATATAAAGATGTTGAATTCGTCGATAGAAACGGTAATAAATCATTTCCTGTTGTTAATGATGTTAAATCTCTTAGCGAATTTACTTCTATGAACAAAAATGTTGACCTTGTTGGACATATCATTTTTAATGATAAAAATATTGAAGTCTTTAATTTTGGAAAATACAAAGGTAAAGCTGTTGAAGAAATTTTTAAAAAAGAACCTTCTTATTATGATTGGATGATGAAAAGTGATTTCCCTATTTCAACAAAAAAACTTATTACAGCTATAAAATTGAGAGGGTTCAATAATAATTCTGTCAATATCAGTTAGTGTTTGTCCATAATGTCCGATTTCTTCGTTATGCTCGTCTTTAAAACAGTCATTTACAAAAGTAAACTCCTTGATTTTAAAGACTTCGCAAGCCTCGAACTCGAACATTCTAAACTAAACACTGACTTTATAGATGGACACTAGTTAGTGATTTTTTATTTAGGGTATGAAAATAATTTGTATAGGAAGAAACTATAAGGAGCATGCAAAGGAATTTGATAATCCTGTGCCTGAGAAACCCATCTTTTTTTTAAAACCACAAAGTTCTTTGTTGCTTAGAAATCGTCCTTTTTTTTATCCTGATTATTCTAATGATATTCAGTATGAAACCGAGCTGGTGATAAAAATTGATAAATTAGGTAAAAATATTCAGGAGAAATTTGCTAATACATATTATAATGAAATAGGTATTGGAATTGATTTTACAGCACGCGATTTGCAACGTGAATGTAAGGCTAAAGGCTTGCCATGGGAGATTTCCAAGGCTTTTGATTATTCTGCTCCTGTTAGCTCATTTATTCCTAAATCGGATTTTGAGGATATTAATAATATTGATTTTCATTTGAATATTAATTCTAACCTTGTTCAAAAGGGTAATTCCCGCAATATGATTTTTTCTTTTGATAAAATAATTTCTTATGTGTCTAAATTTCTTACTTTAAAAACAGGCGATTTAATCTTTACAGGAACACCTGCAGGAGTGGGCTCTGTGAAAATTAACGATTTACTCGATGTTTTTATCGAAGACAGAAAAATGCTTAGTTTTAGAATTAAATGATTTCTGGAGTACTTAGAGTGCCCGGAGTACTTAAAGTTTAGAGTTTTTAATTGATTTTTTTTTAGTTTTAACCTGCTTTTAGAAAACGATTTGGAGACTTGGCGACTGAGAGATCTGTTAATTTACTGCAACATTAGTGCACTTCAAACTTTTTTCACTTTAGCTCACTTCAAACTTTAGGCACTTCAAACTTTTTTTTATCTTAGCATAAATATTTGAAATATGCAGAAAGAGAAATTTAAAAATTACGGTACGTTCCCAGGTAATGAAAAGTGGACTGATAGTATTAAACGGAATAATGCTTTATATCAGAAAAAGGACGATATTAGAAGTGAGTTTTACAGAGATTATGACAGAATTTTACATTGCAAGGCATACAGTAGATTAAAACATAAAACACAGGTTTTTTCTGCAACTACTAATGATCATATCTGTACACGAATTGAGCATGTAAGTCATGTTGTGTCTGTTAGCTATACAATTTGTAAATATCTGGGCTTAAATACCGAACTCTCTAATGCTATTGCTTTAGGTCATGATTTAGGTCATACTCCTTTTGGACATGAAGGTGAAAGAATTTTAAGTAAAATATCTAAAAAATATTTAAATGTAGATTTCTGGCACGAGAGAAACAGTCTTTTCTTTGTTGATAAAATTGAGACTTTGCGCGATAATCATGGAAAAGAAAATAATCTTGCTTTGACTTATGCTGTTCGTGATGGAATTATTTCGCATTGTGGCGAGGTTAACGAAAATGCAGTATTCCCGAGAAAAGAAAATATTTCCCTTGATGATTTTGATAAACCTAATAAATATCAGCCCTTTACATGGGAGGGCTGTGTTGTGAAAATCGCTGATAAAATTTCTTATCTCGGCAGGGATATTGAAGATGCTTTGCGACTGAACCTGCTTACAAATGAACAAATTCATAGTTTTGAAAATCATATTAATTTTAAAATTGATAAAATTAACAACACTGTGTTAATGCACGATTTTATTATCAACTTATGTGAAATGAGCTCACCTGAAAATGGTATCAGATTCTCCGAGAATTATTTGCATCTTATCAATAATGTGAAAGATTTCAATTATAAGAATATCTATAAACATAAACGTTTGTCGTATTTTAATAATTATGCCGGACTTATTATTGAATCGATTTTTGAAATTTTACTTAATGTTTATAATGGAGATAATACTCTTGTAAATCTTGATGTATTAAAAAATATTTATCCTTCTTTAACAGAATCTTTTTCCGAATGGTTAGTAAAATATTCAAATATTGATTTGCCGGCAAGAGAAAAATTGAATTATAATAACCAAATTATTTATGACGTAAATTTAAGAGATAATTATATCAGATTATTAATAGAATATATTTCATCGATGACAGATAATTTTGCTATTGGAGTTTTTAATGAGATTATAAAATTTTGATTCTTTATCCTAAAATAATTTTTTATCTATCTCTTTACAGGGATCCCAGAAAAATTTTTCAAAGTCATTAATTTTATTGTCTGATACAGCTATTCCTTCGTTTTCTAAAAGTTGCTGCATAATATTTATATCACCAAAATGTTGTTTTCCTGTAAGAAGACCTAATCTGTTTACAATTCTGTGAGCAGGAATCCTGTTAAGGTCTGATTTGTTTATTGCCCAGCCAACCATACGCGCAGATGATTTTTGTCCTAAAAATTCTGCTATGGCACCATAAGTTGTTACTCTGCCGTAAGGTATCATCTCTGCTACTCTATAAACTTTTTCAAAGAAATTTATGTCTTGCATTTTGTTCATTCTATTTGTTTTTTAAAAAAAATCAATTAATAGATGCCCACTTTATTAACAGTTTCAGGATTTATATTAAATTTCAAATAATTAATAGGAATATTTTCTTCAAGAAATTTTTTTTCATAATAAGTCCTGATTAAAATAACATCATCTTTAATGTCTGAATTATATAAATCGAATGTTGAGGTAATTAAATTATGATTATATTTTTCAATAACTTTAAGAGTATAATCAAAAATTAATCTGCTATCGGTTTTAAGATGAATAATAGCATCATTTTTAATTATGTTAAAATATCTTTTAAGAAATTGCGGTGAGGTGAGGCGTTTTTTTATTGTAACAGTTTTCGGTTGGGGTGTAGGAAAAGTAATCCAAATTTCAGAGATTTCATCTTTAGCAAAAAAATGTTCTATGTTTTCGATTTTTGTTCTTACGAAAGCAACATTTTTTATTTTTTTTTCGTTGGAAGTCTTACAGCCAAGCCACATTCGTGAGCCTTTAATATCAATGCCGATATAATTGTTTTCAGGGTGAAGTTGTGCCAGGCCAACAGTATATTCGCCCTTGCCACAGCCAAGTTCCAGTATTATCGGATTTTTGTTTTTAAAGAATTCTTTTGCCCATTTACCTTTTAATGAATAACCATCTTTTATTTCATCATACGAAGGCTGGATGAAATTGTCGAAAGTGAATGTCTCTGCAAATTTTTTTAATTTATTCTTGCCCAAAATATTATTCCTAGATATTAATAAAAAAAATTAATTTGTCAAAATCCAGGCGGATTTATTATATTTTGTTCTAACCATTGTCAGTTGTTTGGCAGCTTCGTTTTTGTCGGATAATTCGAATATACTAACTCTATAAAAACCTGTTTTGTTATGTTCTATAATTTTTGCATCAAAACCTTCCTTTTTCAGTTGCTTTATATATCTTAATGCAAAAGTTTTATTGCCAAAAGAACCACAGATAATTTTATATTTTTTATCTGATGTTATGGGTTTTATGATGTCGCTTTTGATAATAGGTTTATTGGCTTTTATTATATTATTCTCTTGTTTTAAAATTGGTTTTTTATTTACAACAGGCTTTACTGCTTTTTCTAAAACAACATTATTAAAAGAAGAATCTTTAGCTAATAATTTTGCTTCATTTTTTATTTTTTCAATTTCAGAAATTAACTGTTTATTCGAAAGAGGTTTTGTGGTTTTTTGATTCGAAAAAATATTAATATCTGAAAAAAATCCTGTTTGGTTTTTCGAAAAATTTATTAATGAGTCACCATTGATGATATACAAAGTAAACAGAGTAATTAAAGGAATGGCTATTGCAGCAGCCCATTTATAAAATGAAGGTATTTTTCTGGTTTTTTTTTCTTCTTCTTTTTGTTTATTGATTTTTTCAATAATTTTCTCGTTTATATTTTTACGTTTAATAGGAGGTGAGATAAATTTTGAAAGTCCGAAAGAATTTTCAAGATAATTTATTGAATATTCAGGCTCAAATTGGATATTGCCTTCCTCATTATTATATAATAATCCGATTTTTTGAAATCTTATACGTCTTCCGTTGGCAAGTTCTGTATGACATCTTTTTACAAATTTTGCAACTTTGGCTTTTGCTTCTATATATGATATGTTTTCTGATAATGCAATGTGATTTATCAATAAACCATCATTCATTTTTAGATATGCATTGAAAACAATTTTTTTTGACGGAGGGCTAAAAATGTGTTTCTCAGCATCAATTTCAGCGGAAGAATAATTTGTGATAAAACCGCCTAAATCAGGGATTACAATACATTCATGTTTGTATAAAAGGTCGCCAATATATTTGGATATTATCATTTTAATTTATTGTTTTTAATAAAAAAAATAATAGGCTAATATAATAAAAATTAATTAATAAAAATTAATTGTTAATAAATTTTAATATGTCTTCAGGAACATCCACAGCATGACTTTCATAATCAGTGATTTCTGTTTTAATAGAATAACCGTTTTCTATCCACCTAAGTTGCTCCAGACCTTCGGCTTTTTCTAATATTCCTGTTTTTAATTTTGTGATTTTTTTTAATACCTCTGTTTTATATGCATATATTCCAATATGTTTATAATAATTTTGATGTTTTAGCCATTCTTTTGAATCAATATTTTTTAAAAATGGTATTGGCGAACGACTAAAATATATTGCATTTTTATCATTATCAGTAACAACTTTAACAACATTAGGGTTGGTAAGTTCGTCCTGAGAATCTATTTTTTTTATTAAAGTGGCAATGTCAACATTTTCATCCTTAAAACAATTTGTTACAATTTTAATTTGCTCAGGATTAATATATGGTTCATCACCTTGTATGTTTATCACAATATCATATTTTTTTTCAGGGTTTTTTACCTGAAGTTTTTCCAATACTTCATTACATCGTTCTGTCCCTGATTTATGATTTTCGGATGTTATGATATATTTACCATTAAAAGTTTTGATGTGGTTTGCTATTGCTTCACTGTCAGTGGCAATTATAACTTCAGATAATATTTTTGCTTTGCAAGCTTGTTCATACACTCTTTGTATCATAGATTTGCCGTTGATAATAGCAAGTGGTTTACCCGGAAAACGTGAAGAGGCGTATCTTGCAGGTATAATTCCTAAAATATTCATTTTGTTTTTATATGATTAAAATAATCCGTGTAGTTCAGCTTGTATTTTGTCAATTATTATTCCCAGATCTTCAGGATTGTCACTGAAATCAATATCATCAACATTTATTATCAATTTTTTACCCAGATTATATTTTGATATCCATTTTTCATATTTTCCATTCAGGCTTTTAAGATAATCAAGGCGAATAGACTCCTCGTATTTTCTTCCTCTTTTTTGAATTTGTTTAACAAGAGTAGGCACAGATGCTTTAAGATAAATAAGCAAGTCAGGAGGTTTAATAAAGGTGCTCATAAGCTCAAAAAGGGAAGCATAATTTTCAAAATCGCGTAATGTCATCAGATTCATCTCATGGAGGTTAGGAGCAAAAATGTATGCATCTTCGTATATTGTTCTGTCCTGGATAACAGTTTTGCCACTGTTTCTTATGTCTATTACTTGTCTGAACCGGCTGTTAAGAAAATATACCTGCAAATTGAACGACCATCTCTGCATATCTTCATAAAAACTGTTAAGATAGGGGTTTGTGTCAACATCTTCGTAATGAGCTTCCCAGCCAAAGTTCTTCGATAATAATTTTGTTAAAGTTGTTTTTCCTGAACCTATATTTCCTGCTATTGCTATGTGCATTTTCTGTTTATTATTTTAAATTTAGTTTTTATTTCTTGCACAAATATAAAATTTTATTTCTATCAATTTTGAAAAAATTTTAATTGAATTGAAAATTTTTGTTGAAGATACTCTGTTAAAGAGCTTAATAATATGACTATTTTATATGGGTTTAATTTTAACGGTTAAATTTTTACTATAAATTTTTATATTAATACAAAAAAAAATTATAAATTGTATGTTTTTTTAAACAAAAAAAATATTAATTTTTCAAAAAATAGTATTAAGTAATAAAGTAGTATTATTAATTAAATGAATTAATATTAATCTTTAAAAACCAAAAGCCATGAAAAAAATAATTCTAATTTCAATTTTGTGCTGCATACTTGGCGTTACAGTGAGTGGACAGGATTATTGGGAAATTATTGATGTGCCTGATACAATACAAATAAAAAGCAT
Organism: Bacteroidales bacterium; assembly: GCA_021158345.1. Taxonomy (GTDB): domain Bacteria; phylum Bacteroidota; class Bacteroidia; order Bacteroidales; family AUK083; genus AUK083. The sequence goes on along the minus strand of JAGGUV010000124.1, from coordinate 167 downwards.
GGCTACCAATAATCAAAATCATATTTTTCTCGGAACTGGAGGGAATAATATGTTTGGAGGTATTTACAGATCTGTTGATAATTGTAACACTTGGGAATACCTTAAATTTGCTTACCTTGGTGTATATAAAATTTATGTAAATGAATATAATCATCTTTTCACTGGTT
>JAGGUV010000133.1 GCA_021158345.1 Bacteroidales bacterium | reverse complement strand
CAGAAATACTGAGTATAATAATCAAGACTTGAAGCAGGGATGTAAAAGGTATCGGTAAGAGTAATACCGTTAGCAATATTAGAAGGGGGATTATCAGTACCAAAATAGAGAGTGTAAGAAGTAGCAGTGCCACCTATACCGTCTTGCCAGTTTAAAGAAGTATAAGGAGAGACTTTATTTTGTCCGTCCATTGGGTTACAGTTTGTAGCTTGACCTGGTGCTCCTGAAACAAGGATAGTGGTTATTAAAGGTTTAAAATTCTGTTTTGTTATTACAAGGTTAGCGTTACAGGGTTGTGTAAAAGGAGTAATTTTTACTTGTGCAACACCATTATTATTAGCAAGAGCTGCACCATATAAAGTATTGTCTTTGGATATAGCAACATAAGCATAAGGTTCGGTGTTAACAGTAACAGTACTAACGCCAAGAGGTATAATGTTGTAGTTAGCAGTTAAATCGGGAGGAGCTGAGAAATAAACCATAAGAGAAGGGTCCCCCATAAGACAATATATTTCCCAATAATATTTATACATAGAAGAGCCTTCTGTAACAGCAAGATTACCCGCAAAAACCATTTCATCCTGAGTAACATACCAGTCGGAATAAGGTTCGCTATGATCGTGGAAAGTTCTGTCGTAAGCGCCCAATGTTGTGCCTTCGTATGTAGGGTTAGCAGTAATACTTCCAACGCCAACACCCCAATAAAAGTCTTCATCCCAATAAGAAGAGTTTGAAGCGCCAATATAACCTAAAGCTCCCTTTTTGTCTGCTCTTAATAAAGCTTCGGCAAAGCAGTTAGGTTCATTAAATTTGCTGGTAAGGCAACAATTTCCAACCATTAAAGGATATTTATGTTCGTTTTGTAATGCAGCAATATCAGAGACAGTAAAGCTTGGGTTTGCCCAGCCATTTGGGCTTCCATGAGCTGTGTAATTTGCATACGATACTCCGTCGCTAACATTTTGATGTATTTGAGAAGCGGAGTTTCCTGATTCAGGATAAAGATATGTGTGAGAAAGTAAGCCATGAGCTTCATTAAAATAATAAGTAGTGCCATAATTTATTTGTCCGTTACCATAAGTAGGAGCATGACTTGCATCTACACCTGCTATCATCACAACTTCATTTAAGTATGTTGGATCAGGGAATAAAAATTGTTCGTATTCAAGAGTTTTATCAATTTGAGGTTGTAGTTCGTCGAGATTTCTGGCAGAGAACCTGCCATAATATACTTCAGGTAAATAATCGTTTGAATATTCGCAATAGTATAAATCTGTAACATGTGAACCCTGAGTTCCGTTAAAAGCTGGTACTTGTCCAATGTCGCCAACAAAAAGTACAAATGTCGGAGAAGGATCGTAAACTGTTCCCGATTCATATAAACCTTGTAAATATGATTTTATTGAGGATGTAGAGTTTCCCACATTCGGGTCATCAGTATATGCTTCTACAACGTTAAATCCTTTTTTCTTTTTCCAATTAATAAATGGCTGTAAAGCATTGTGGAACATAGGGTCTGAAATAATAACATATTTTATCGGGTATTTTGATAAAGTATCTTTTGTGTTGCTTGACTTTTTATAGTTTAATAACTGACTAAAAACAGTATTAAAATATGGGGAATTATTTTTTTCTTTATTTTTTAATGTTTTTGCAATATCAGCATTTTCAAAACATATTTCAACTTCAATTTCAGAATATACTTTAATAGTATTTGTAACAGGATTATACTGAACAGGAGAAATATTTAGCCTGCCCATTCGTGTACCTCTCATTATACCAAGTATATCAACATCAGCTAGTTTGTTCGGATAATAAGTGTTTTGTTTATAAAAATTTTCATTATAAACAAAATCCGGTGTTTGTCCGCTTTTTGGTATTGGAGGCTGTGTGGGAATTATTTTATTACTTATTCCAAAATTTTTAAGTTGATACTCTTTAACTTTATAACTTAGAATATTAATTTTTATCTGAGCCCCAAAAGGTATTTCAATTAATTTTCTCATAACAGGTAGTTTTGGACTGCCTATTTCTGAAGTATTAGAATATTTTGAAATTGAGAATTCTGTAAAAATTCCTTTGCTTGTGTTAATATCAAAATAATTGATGTCTGATAAAGTATTAATTACTGATAACTTCTCGTAAGTATTAACTTTTACTTTTAAATCCGTTTTTCCTTCTTTATTAATTTTCAATGTATTTGCATTCAATATTAAAGAAGAAAAAATTAATCCTGAAATCAACATAAAGAATTTCATTCTAAAAATTAAATAAAAATTTTTCATTTTTTGTTGTTTTACTAGTGTATAAATATTTTTTAAAATTAAACACGCAAATATATATAAATGTTATTAAAAATAATATTAATCAATAAAAAAAGCCCATCTGAAACAGACAGGCTTTTTTATTGAATACAAATGATAATTACTATTTATTGATAATAATTTTTTTAACTATTTTGGTTTTATTGCTTTCGAAAGACAGATAATAAATTCCGTTTGAAATATTATCGAAATCAAATTCTTTAGAATAAAATCCATTAATTAGGATATTGCTTTCGTTGTAAACAACAGAACCAAAGGCATTAAATAATTTAATATTTACTTCTTCCTCAATATCAGAGTTAAATTTAAGTGTGAATTTTCCATTATTAGGATTAGGGAATAAAGAAATTTTATCTTTATTATAAAAAGTAATTCCAACAGTATTATCAACAGTAACCTCAAGAGTTTCCGAAAATTCTCCTTCGCCGCATTCATTAACGCCTTTTACTTTAATAAATGCACTGCCTTTAAATTCAGGATTCCAGGTAACTGTACCTATTAAAGAATCGCCGCTAATAGTTCCTGCTTCTTCAGGTAAAATATTCCAAATATATGATAAAGTATTTATTGTGTCATTTGAAGTATATTCTGATGAAGTGACATAATACAGGTCAACATATTCAGGACCTTGTGGTTTATCTGGAGCAGGAGGCAACGGATTAATAAAAAGTGATAAATAGTCAAATGCATCACCGTACTGAGGATGAGAAGCGTTTATTGTGAGTATTACAGAGCCATTACTTATATCATTATCACCAGGAGTATAAACAGGATTAAGAATAGTGTTATCATCGAAAGAGCCATCACCGGAAGTGGTCCATAAAAGAGTATTATAATTTTCAGCAGTAGCTGACAACTGATATTGGTTACCCTGGCAAATTGTATCATCAACACCGGCATAAACAGTAGTGGAAATAGTAGGAGGTAACAAAATATAATCTACCCAAGCGCGGTCGTATCCTATACCATCAGCTTCATTTTTAGAATATTCCCATTTGAAAACATGATCTCCTGCTGATACAGGGAAAACATATTTTTGCCAATCTTCAAACCCAGACCATTTTTGAATAAAAACATCATCAATATAAAATTTCAAATAATCAGCATTTTCTTCTGATGATATTTTAACATAAAAAGAAATACTGTCATCAGTTAAGACATCATAATAATAAAGTAACAGGTTTGAGGTTGCATTATTTCCTATATTGCCTGACCGTACGCAATAGTTTCCTTCATAAGCACCGCTATTAGAGATCTGCCATGGAATAGAGCTTGTTGAAGCCCAGTCGAAATTACTGAAATCTGCTGATTCAAAATCCTCAACAATAAGTCCGACAGTTAATGCAACTGTATCCAATACCTGATATTGTTCAGAAACAAGATTATATACCAAACCTATAGAAGACGGAATTGGTGTTGCAGGATCTACAATAACATTAAAAGCAGCATCAACAGTAGTAGCTTGAGGCAAATCACCAATATTACAATTTGGATTTTCGATTGTAAGATATGAATTTGTTGAAGTTAAAGTGCTTAAAGTATTAAAACAATCGCTATGTCCAAGATTTGATGATTTAACAATAATCACAGCTGTATCACCAGGGTCTAACATGCCATTACCATTGCCACTAACAGTATCGTTAATAATAAATTCGCCAATATTAAGTACAGGAGCATTAGCTAATAAATTCAGGTTACAATCCCATGTGTCTTCAATGGATGTTACTTTGATATAAAAATTAAGATTATGCTGGTCCGGGACATTATCAGCAACAGAAAATTTAAAAATATCATTGAAGAATACAGTAGCACCTGCAGCTATGTTGCCTATACTTTCAACACTATCGCTAATGTCAATGTAATTATCATCGCAAAATAATTCTAATGTAGTATTAACAGCAGGTTGGTCACCAAAGTTTTTAAATCCCAAAGACAAGAAAATTGTTTCGCCATAATCTATTAATCCATTATTATTACAAAGTTGATCGTCAATAGCAGAAGAATCTAATACTATGTATGGCTGGTTGGAAATAACAAGAATAATATCTTGCAATCTGTTTTTATTATGACCGATAATAGAAATAGTTATAGGATCATTTTCTGAAATTGTGATAAAAAGGTTAATATTTGCATTACCGTTATTGTCAGCGACTCCCCTTCCTATTAAAGTGTCATTTTGCATAAAAGATATTCTGGCAAAAGGAGCATCTGTTTCAACGGAAATTTGAGAAGTGCCAAATGGAACATTAGTAGGATAAGTAGCTGTTATATCAGAAGGAGCTTCTGTCCAGATGTCCATAGTCGGGTCGCCAAATAAATTTGTTTCATAAGCAGTCCAGCGCATATACTGGTCGTTTTGAATCATAGTAATATCTTTTTCTTTTGCCTCTCTGTTGACATCACCAATTTTGCTAAGATTCTGACCAAAGATGGCGTCATAAAATTGTCTGTCGTAATATTGTGATGAGCTGTTTGTTCCACCCGGCTCGTACCAGCCATAACGAGAGTTAGCAATACAAGCAACTTCTGCGGTTTCAAGAGTGGTTATTTTTTCAGCAAAACAATCTTCTCCACCATACGAGCCTGAAGTATTTCTGTTGTCGAAAGAACCATTATAACAACCCTGGGAATATCCAATAACATAACCACGGCTAACACCATCGTTAGTAAAATTTGTAGTAGTAAGGTCAGAGTTGTACATTTTCATATTATAAGTAACATTTGAGTGTCCAAGATGGTTTAATAGATTTATACCCTCAGTATTAAATTCGTTAAAAATGTCAGTTTTATCATAATTAGCCACTTGTTCATATAATTTATGAACAGTAAAATAAGCAGGAACACCAACAGTAGTGTAGCCATTAGCAGAGCTGCCGCCGTCAGCAATTTCGTCTTTATATGTACCGCCAAAAGTGTATGAGTTTAATTCTTCGCCAAGCATAAGGGTTTTTTCAATATCTGCAATAACAGGACTGTTTTGATACATAAAAAGTTTGTTGGTGGCGTTTTGAACTTCAGAGATTTTGTCAGCACAAATTCTTCCTATTGTAACTTCAGCATAAAGGTCTGCTTCACCGGGCTCACCCCATCTGTTATCACCATCATTATTCCAAGTACCGTCAAGGCCTGCATAATACATATCACTTGCCAGCTGATCGTCAACAGCATATAAATCTCTTTTGGGAATGATGTTTTCTCCTGCATTGGCAGGGTCGGCATCACCACCTAATATTACTGATTCCAGATTATGATTTTGATAATAATCAATAATACAGTTTCTTATTTTTTCTTGTAAATCCTGTCCTGAATAATTATTATTTATATCATCAACCAAAACGGTTTTAACGATGTATCCTACAGAAGTTTTATAGCTGATATAAGAATCGAATGCAGGTTGAAGTACTGAATTTGTAATTAAAAGTATATCAACATCATTAGTATTTTTTGTTTGAGAATAGTTATAAGTTTTTAATACTTCAGGGTTATCAACAATTTTCTTTATACGATTTTCAATATTAGGAGATGTTTTAAGAAAACCATCTTTTGTTTTTAAAGTCTTAGTTTCAATTTCAACAGTAATTTCTTTAATAAATTTAACCTGTTTTTTTGCAGGAATAAAAACAACAGGGCATATTGCAAAAGAGCCTATTGAATGTCCACAAAGATAATTTGTTGAAAATTTGCTTAAACTGTTTTCAGGATAAGGTTTTGATGAATTGTAAATTTCTTGATTTGGCGTGAGCTTATATTCATCATTTTGTGATATTAATGATATAGGCACAGGTTTAACCCCTGGCTTTATAACAATATTATCTTTTGTAAAAAGATATTTAGTAGAAATAATTTTAATATTAGCAATTGCTTGATTTTGGGGAAGAAGTATATTTACTCCATATTGAGGCAATAAAGGAAAGCCCTCGTTACCCAATAAATGACAATTTTTATATAATATTTCAGTAAAGCCTTTCTCTGTTTTTAATATAGGCTTATCAAACTTATAAGTATATTTATATTTTTCAGCTGTAGCCGAAAACATAAATAATACAATAAAGATTAAAGTTAATTGTAGTTTTCTTTTCATGTTTTTAGTTTTTTTTGATTTCCTACAAATATAACCTAAAAAAATATATTTAATTAAATTGGTTAAAAAAAAAATTTAAAAAAAACCTCTGATTATTAAAATCAGAGGTTTTAAATATTTTAATAAAAACAAATTATTTCTGAATAATAATTTTTCTAAGATATCTTCCTTTAATATAATTATCAGAATTATCTTCAATTATCAAGATATAAACACCCTCAGAAAGATTTTTAGTGTTTATGTTTTTATTGTATTTCCCATTAATAAATACATTTTTCAGATTATAAACATCAATACCAAAAGTATTAAGTATTTTAATATTGAAAACGCCTTTTTCAGCATCAATTTCCAGATTAAAATTGCCCTTATTTGGATTAGGATAAATATTTATTTCAGGAGCATTTAGGTCGTTAATTCCTGTACAATCTTTAAAACTAATATTAATAGAATCTCTTGAAACACAACCGTTAGCATTAGCAACATCAACCCAAACATTTAAAGACCCTGTTCCTATACCTGTCGAATCAACAGTAATTGTTTGTTCAGTGCTACCGTTATACCAGAGATATGATTCATAATCAGCACCTGCATCAACGGTATAAGTTAAATAATTACAAATGGCTGTATCATGTCCAAGATCAATAATAGGATTAGGTATTACAGTAATTAAAGCACTGCCAATACCTTCATCAAAACAACCATTAGCATCAGTAACAGAAGTAATTTCATATTCTTTGGTTTCAGATGGTTTTACCCACGGTGTCCATGGACTTTCGTTAACGATAAATGTTTCAGATGAATCAAGAACAACAGACCAAGGAGGAGTTCCTGTAAGCACAACATTAAGCATAGCACTATCATTTTCACAAATAGAAGCATTTCCTGATATTGTAACTGAAGCAGCAGGAAGTATGTTTATAAATAAAGTATCAGATGCTTCACTAATACCTGCTGCATTTGCGGCAATTACACTAATGCCTGCCATTCCAGAGAAATTTTTGTTAATAACTAATGATGACAATGTATCGTTACCAACAAAAACACCTGCTTCTTCAGGAGAAATGCTCCAAAAATAATTAGATGCATATTCTACATTGGCTGTATAATAAGTAACAGAATCAATATTTCCGCATACTTCTGTTAAACCTTCAGGAGTAAGAGGTTTTTCTGGTAAAGGAGGGAAGCCAAAGAATTCGAGATATTTCTGCATTAAATTTAATTTTGTGTTTGGATAATCATCGTCAGTTAAACCTCCAAATTCAAAAGAAGCTCCTATAGTTTTATATATTTCGCCATCATAAGCTACGGCTGTTCCATATTGAGGTGTTTGAT
>JAGGUV010000012.1 GCA_021158345.1 Bacteroidales bacterium | reverse complement strand
TTTAGAATTAATTATTAATTTTGTTCAAATTGACACATTATTATATTTTGTATTAAATTATAGTTTTTTTTTATAAAATTTATCAAACATGAAGAAAGCAAAAGCCAAAAAGCATACAAAAATATCAATAAATACCATTTGTATTTTTACAATAATAATTTTCACATTCATTTTATATGGCAATACAATTTATAATAATTATTCACTTGACGACCATGACGTAACATTTAATAACACTGTTGTCTCAAAAGGGATAAAAGGCATTCCTGAAATTTTCACATCATTATATTCGATAGAAGAAAATTTAAGTTATGGATATCGTCCATTAGTAAAAACAACATTTGCCATAGAGCATCAATTTTTCGGGCAGAATCCTCACATCAGCCATTTAATAAACATTTTACTATATCTTCTCACTATATTATTATTATTTAAAATACTTAGCAAACTTTTTAACAAACATTCAAAACTATTTCCACTTATTATTACGCTTTTATTTATGGCACACCCCATACATACGGAAGTTGTTGCCAGTCTGAAAAACCGTGATGAAATCCTTAGCTTTTTAAATTGTCTGATAGCACTACATTTTTTAATTAAGTACATTGATTTTAAAAAGATAAAATATCTTATTTTAAATTTATTTTTTTTCCTGTTAGCAATATTCTCAAAAGAAACTGCCCTGCCTTTTATTTTTGTATTTCCTTTGGTGATATATTTTTTCTCAGAGACAAAAACCAAAAAAGTCATCTATCTTTCATTGCTCTTTTTAACAATAGGACTATTAGCAACATTTTTACCAAAATTATATCTTCCACAAGCAAACAGACCAATATTATTTTACGAAAATCCGCTTTTATTTGAAAAAAATATTTGGGTAAACATTGGCACTGCCTTTTACATACTTATTTTTTACGTTAAATTATTGATATTTCCTCACCCATTAGTATATTATTATGGATACAATACAATACCATTAGTAAATCTGGCAAACATCTATGTTATAATTTCAATACTATTTTATCTGGCAATATTTGTATATTCTATTATTAAAATTAAGGAGAAACACATTTTGTCGTTTGCTATTTTATATTTTCTTATTACTATTGTAATGTACTCTAACATAATCATTAAGGCTCCGGGAATTGTTGGAGAAAGATTTTTGTTTGCACCTTCACTTGGCTTTGCTATTGTGATTGCTTACTTTATTTTTAAATTATTTAATATTAATACAGAAAATAAAAATATTAAAATAAAAACAGCTTTAAAGCCTCTATTGCTGACAATAATTATATTAATTCCTTATACAGCAAAAACTTTTACAAGAAATAAAAACTGGCGAACACATCTTTCTCTTTATTCTAACGACATTAAATATAATAGTAATTCGGTAAAAGCAAATCTTTTATACGCAAGCGTTCTTACCCATGAATTAAATATTGATAATGAATACGGTATAGATATCAGTAAAATTCCTGAAAAACAAAAACTTATAATAAATTCATATGAAAAAGCCCTGGAATTATGGCCAGAAAACTATGAGGCAGAAAATAATTTAGGTTCTTTTTATTCAAATAATCTCAAAGATTATAATTCTGCTATACAACATTTTAAAAAAGCTATTGAATTAAATCCTGATATTGATGAACCTTATTTTAATTTAGGCTATGCTTATGAAAACCTAAATAAATATGAAAAAGCTATTGAAGCATACAAAAAAGCTATTAAAGTAAATCCTGAAAATATTAATGTTCGATCGTTTCTTGCTAACCTTTACAATAAAATAGGTGATTTTGATAATGCTGTAAAAATTAATACCGAAATAGCAAAAATTGATAGTACTTCTGACCTGCCTTATATTAACATAGGCAATTATTATTTATTGAGAAAAGATACTGCAACTGCAATTTCGTATTGGGAAAAAGCTGTTGAAAAAATTCCGCAATATAATCTTTGTATTAATCTTAGCAGACACTACAGGAATCTCGGTAATGAAAAAAAAGCAAATTATTATTACCAAAAAGCTATTAAATCAAAAATTAGAAAAAAATAATTACAATAATTTTCCTGTAAGGAATTCCATTTATTGTTACAAATTTTTAAATATTTCTTTTTATTGATAAATCAATAGGTCATCCCTACGGGATTTATCTCAAATTTAATAATTAACAACCCTGAACTTCAGTTCAGGACTACAAAGAGAATATTCCTGCGGAATTATTATTAAAAAAAACAAACAGATTTATTTGAAAAAATTATCTGGTCCGATGAAAAATCCTTTTTTAATAAATTTTTTGATAGATTTTTTTTAAATCTTTAATCTCTTTAAAAAAATATTCCTGAAAAGGATTCTCAATATTAACATCATCTTCAAAAATTCCATACACAGCAGAGCCGCTCCCACTCATTGAAGCATATATAGCTCCTTTCTGATAAAAAAATTCTTTTATTTTTTTTATCTCAGGATAAGACTTAAAAATATATTTTTCGAAATCATTAAAAATATTATCTCTCCATGTTTCAACAGGTTTATTAATTTGAATTTTTAAAGATTCTGTATTATCATCAAAAAAAATATTTTTATATGCCTCTGTCGTGCTAATATTAATATTTGGTTTAATAATAATAAACTTATACTTTTTCAAATCAAGATTTATTGTCTCCATAATATTTCCTTTTTCATAAGCAAAACAAGGTTTGTTCTCAATAAAAAAAGCACAATCGCTGCCTAATTGCGAAGACATTTCAATAAGTTTATTTTTTGTCAGATTTAATGAAAATATTTTATCAAGCAAAATAAGTGTAAAAGCAGCATCGGAAGAACCTCCTCCTAATCCGGCACCTATGGGAATATTCTTATGTAAATGAATTTTCACACTTGGTATTTTATATTCTTTAGCTAATAAATTATAGGCTTTTACGCAAAGATTTTCTGTTATATCGCCAGGAATTTCAATACCTGTAATATTAAAATCAAATATACCATCCTGAGCAGGTATTATTTCTAAAACATCTGTTAGATTAACAGGATAAAAAACAGTTTCAATATTATGATAACCGTCAGGTCTCTTTCCTTTTACTTTTAATCCTAAATTGATTTTACAATTGGGGAAACAAATCATAAATTAATATTTTTTAAAAAAAATTTATTTACAAAACTAATTATAAATTACTATTTTTGTATTTAATAAAAGAAATAATATGGCATTAATAAATTCCTTGTTGTCCTGGGTAATAAAAAAACGAATTCATCAAATAGAATTATTTATTAAATATCCTTTTGATGTACAAAATGAATGGTTTAACAAACTAATATATTCAGCAAAAGACACTGAATGGGGTTTAAAATATAATTATCAGTCAATAAAAGACATATCTCAATTCAGAGAAAATGTACCAATAAATACTTATGAAGATTTAAAACCATATATTGACCGTTTGAGAAAAGGAGAGCAAAATATTCTGTGGAATTCAGATATTACATGGTTTGCAAAATCATCGGGAACAACAAGCGACAAAAGTAAATACATACCTGTAAGTATAGAGGCACTTGAGGACTGTCATTTCAAAGGTGGCACAGATATGCTTTCAATATATTGCAATAATAATCCAGACACTCATATTTTTGATGGGAAAGGATTAGCAATGGGAGGCAGTCATAAAATTTCAGAAATAAATAATGAGTTATATTATACAGGGGATTTATCTGCTATTTTAATGCAAAATCTTCCTTTTTGGGCTGAATTTATCAGAGTGCCGAATATGGATATTGCCTTAATGCAGGAATGGGAAAGCAAAATAGAAAAAATAACTAATGCCACAATAAACTCCAATGTTACTAATTTATCAGGTGTACCTTCATGGGTATTACTTTTGATAAAAAATATTCTTAAGAAGACAAAAAAATCTAATATCTTAGAGGTATGGCCTAATCTCGAAGTGTTTTTTCACGGAGGTGTTAACTTTACCCCTTACAGAAAACAATTTCAAAAACTAATTCCTTCTGATGATATAATCTTCTTTGAAACTTATAATGCCTCAGAAGGTTTTTTCGGAATTCAGGACAGACAAGGCTCCAATGATATGCTTCTTATGCTTGATTATGGAATTTATTACGAATTTCTTCCTGTGGAACATCTGCACGATGAGCATCCGAAAACTTTAACTTTAGAAGAAGTAGATACCAAAACTAATTATGCTTTAATAATATCAACTAATGCAGGCCTGTGGAGATATCTTATTGGAGATACAATTAAATTTACAACATTAAATCCATTCAGAATTCAGATTACAGGAAGAACAAAAAATTTTATTAATGCTTTTGGAGAAGAATTAATTATTGATAATTCTGAGAAAGCTTTAAAAATTGCCTGTGATAAAACAAATGCTGTGATATCAGAATATACCGGTGCACCAAAATATTCTAATGATAAAGAAACAGGTGCTCATGAATGGCTTATTGAATTTGAAAATTCTCCTGATAATATGGAATATTTTACAGAAGTCTTTGACAATGCTTTAAAATCATTAAATTCCGATTATGAAGCCAAAAGATACAAAGACATGATTTTAAGTAAGCCAATAATAAGGGCTGTCCCTAAAAACACTTTCTATATTTGGATGAAAAAAAGAGGAAAACTTGGCGGTCAAAATAAAGTGCCCCGACTTTCAAATAATAGAAAATATCTCGAAGAAATTATGAATTTTGTAAAATAAATGGTACTACCACGAATTTAGTGGAATATTGACAAATGCGAAAATGATAAAATGCTTAAATGCGAAAATATAAAAACAATTCTGATACAAAAACAAAATATTGTCTATAATAAATCCTTCATCAACTGATATTTAATTGTTTTGAAACATTTAAACATTTAGACATTTAAGCATTATAAGTAAGCTGTTTGATAGAATCGCAGAAAAATTATTTTCCATTAAAATAACAGTTGAACCAAATAAATTATCTGTGATAAATTTTTATTTACTCAGTTTTTAGAAAGCTGCCTGCAACCGGAAGGATATCGGGACTATCAACCAAAAACTTATATTTTTTTTACATGATTTTCTTATATACATTATTTAACACATATCATAAGCTCAAAATTTAAGCATTGAATTTAATATATTTTTCTTTACTTTTGTATTTTAATTTTTCCATATAATATTTTATTGATGAAAAAGCCTTTTTATACTTATTTATTTATTTTAATAATATTATTGTCATTTTCTTCTTGTGGAATATATTCTTTTACAGGTGCATCTATTTCACCCGAAGTAAAAACTATCTCAATAAAATATTTTCCTAATCAGGCACCTCTTGTTCAAGCTACATTAAGTCAGGTTTTCACCGATGCTCTGAAAGATAAGTTTATTTCTCAAACTAATTTAACTTTAGTTCCTGACGATGGAGATTTGAATATAGAAGGAGAAATTACAGACTATTCTACAAAACCTATTGCTATTACAGGAGATCAAACTGCTGCTTTAAACAGGCTCACAATAACTGTTAAAGTAAAATTTACAAATAAATTTGACGAAACACAGAATTTTGAAACAACATTTTCAAGATACGAAGATTATGAAAGCACTAAAAACCTTTCTGATGTTGAAGATGTTTTAATTGAACAAATAAACTCTTATCTTATTGAGGATATCTTTAATAAAGCCGTTGTTAACTGGTAAAGTTTTTTACATATGATTCGGGAACAATTCATTGATTACATTAAAAACAATAATAAATTAAATTCAGATAGTATTTCTGTTCTTGAAAATTTAATTAATGAATTTCCATATTGTCAGTCTGCACGTTTACTATATGTATTAAATTTATATAAAGAAAAAAATATTCATTATAATAGTCAGTTAAAAATTGCTGCTGCTTATGTTTATAACAGAAAAAATTTAAAAAAATTAATCGAAAAACTTGATCATTGTGATGATAAAAAAAGTTTAGTAGAAGAAAAAAATAATGCAGACAGAAAAAAAGAAATAATTGAACAGGTAAAAAAAGAATACTCGGAAAAAGAAAATAAAACAAATAAAAAACAGACATCTTCTGAAGAAATTCCTGAAAAAGATACAACAACGATTAATAAAAATAAGTATCAAAACTCTTTGATTGACAAATTCATAAAAGACATTCCAAGTATTTCAAAATCAAAGATTAAATTCTATAATCCGGACAGAACAGCAGATGACAGTATTACTGATGACAGTGATATTGTAAGCGAAACATTAGCTAAATTATACGCGCTTCAAAATGATATTCCGGGTGCAATAAAAATTTATAAGAAATTAAGCTTGAATTATCCAGATAAAAAGCTTTATTTTGCACAGCAAATTAAAAAATTAGAAAAACGTATTAATAAATAAATTAAAAAATGGGCACATATATTTTAATTTCAGTATTAATTTTAATAAGTAGTATTTTGATAACTCTTATCATATTAGTACAGAATTCAAAAGGTGGAGGCTTAGCCTCAAATTTTTCTTCTTCAAACCAATTTATGGGAGTACGTAGAACAACTGATTTTCTAGAGAAAACAACATGGACACTTGCAGTTGTTATATTTTTATTATGTTTAATTTCTGCATTTGCTATTCCTAAATACAATAGCAACCAAAATCAAGCAGATACAGAATTACGCAAACAAATTGAAAATACTAAAACTCAATCAGCTCCAATTGATTACCAAGCTCCTCCTGAAAAGAAAAATTAAACAATTATTTTTTTTCATATAAAAATGTCAGATTGTCATAACACTCTGACATTTTTTTTATACAAAAATCTCATATATTTTTTAAGTAATTTAATAAATAACTGTGTGAAAAATAATTAAATATGTCAGTAACCAATTATTATTATAAAAAATTCCACATTATTTATAAGATATAAATTTTGAAAATAATAACAATAATAGGGTTTGGCATAAAATATGCGAGAAAGCATACATTATCATAAAAAAAATAAATATTAAACATATTAAACATAAAATTATGGCAAAAGTAAATATTAAACCGCTGGCAGACAGGGTATTAATAAAACCTGCTCCAGCAGAAGAAAAAACCGCAGGTGGTATTATAATTCCTGACACAGCAAAAGAAAAACCTCAAAAAGGTATTGTTGTTGCTGTTGGCAATGGAAAAAAAGACGAACCTATGACTGTTAAAGTTGATGATACCGTATTATACGGTAAATATTCAGGAACAGAACTTGCTTTTGAAGGTGTTAACTACCTTATCATGCGTGAATCAGATATTCTCGCAATAATTTAATTTATTTATTAATTATTAAAATTAAAAAAAAATGGCAAAAGATATTATATTTGATCTCGAAGCACGAGATAAATTAAAAAAAGGTGTTGATACTTTAACAGATGCAGTAAAAATTACTTTAGGCCCTAAAGGCAGAAATGTTATTATTCAAAAATCTTTTGGTGCTCCTCAAATTACTAAAGACGGAGTTACTGTTGCTAAAGAAATTGATTTAGAAGACAACGTAGAAAATATGGGTGCTCAATTAGTAAAAGAAGTTGCCTCTAAAACTAATGATATTGCCGGTGACGGTACTACTACTGCTACTATTCTTACTCAATCAATTATTTCTACAGGGTTAAAAAATGTTACTGCAGGAGCCAACCCAATTGAACTTAAAAAAGGTATTGATAAAGCTGTTGAGGCTATTGTTAAAAATTTAAAAAAACAATCAAAAATTGTTGGCGACGACAATGAAATTATTGAACAAGTTGCCACTATCTCTGCTAACGGCGATAAAACTATTGGTAAACTAATTGCCGAAGCTATGGACAAAGTAGGCAGAGAAGGTGTTATTACTATTGAAGAAGCTAAAGGTATTAAAACTAAAGTCAATGTTGTAGAAGGTATGCAATTCGACAGAGGTTATATTTCTCCTTATTTTGTTACTGATACAGAAAAAATGGAATGCGTTTATGAAAATCCATATATCTTAATTCACGACAAAAAGATATCAGTAATGAAAGACCTGCTTCCTATTCTTGAAAAAATTGCTCAAACAGGACGTCCATTATTAATTATTGCCGAAGATGTTGAAACAGAAGCTCTCGCTACATTAGTTGTAAATAAATTAAGAGGCGGATTAAAAGTTGTTGCTGTTAAAGCACCTGGTTTTGGCGACAGAAGAAAAGAAATGCTGGAAGATATAGCTGTTCTTACTGGCGGTACTGTTATCTCTGAAGAAAAAGGTTATAAATTAGAAGATACTTCTATTGATAATCTTGGTGAAACAGAAAAAATTACTATTGACAAAGATAATACTACTATTGTTAGTGGTAAAGGCAAAAAAGAAGAAATTGCAGGAAGAGTATCTCAAATAAAAGCTCAAATTGAAACTACTACATCTGATTATGACAAAGAAAAATTACAGGAAAGATTAGCAAAATTATCAGGTGGTGTTGCTGTTATTTATGTTGGTGCTGCCAGCGAAGTTGAAATGAAAGAGAAAAAAGATCGTTTCGATGATGCTTTACATGCTACAAGAGCTGCTGTTGAAGAAGGTATAATTCCCGGTGGTGGCGTTGCTTTTATAAGAGCTATCAGTGTTTTAGATTCCATTGAATTTGAAAATGAAGACCAAAAAATTGGTGTTTCTATCATTAAAAGAGCTTTAGAAGAACCATTGCGTCAAATAGTAGAAAATGCAGGCTTAGAAGGTTCTGTTGTTGCAAATAAAGTTAAAGAAGGTAAAGGCGATTTCGGCTTTAATGCAAGAAAAGAAAAATATGAAAATTTGATGGAGACAGGCGTTGTTGACCCTACTAAGGTTACACGTGTAGCTCTTGAAAATGCAGCTTCTATTGCAGGAATGCTACTCACAACAGAATGTGTTTTAGCAGAGCATAAAGATAAAAACAAAGATACAAGTATGCCAGGCGGCATGCCTCCTATGGGTGGCGGCGGAATGCCCGGAATGATGTAATATATACTAACTCTTATTTATAAAAGCCCTGTCTATTTTTATTCAGGGCTTTTATATTTTAATTACTTTTGCAGCAAAAAATTAATCACCTTAAAAATTCAATGCTTTTGAAAAAAAACATAAGACATCTTTCTCTGGAAAATATAAAAAACTTCCTCGCCGAAAATAACGAAAAAGCCTTTAAAGCTAAGCAAATATACGAATGGCTCTGGAAAAAATCCGTTACAGACTTTGACCAAATGACAAATATTTCTAAAAATTTAAGACAATTATTATCCGATAATTTTTCTTTAGATACTGTAAAAGTAAATTCTGTTTTTAAAAGTGCTGACGGAACAATAAAATCTTCTTTTTTATTAAAAGACGGACAAATTATCGAAGGTGTTTTAATTCCTTCACATAACAGAATAACAGCCTGTATTTCAACACAAGTAGGTTGTGCTTTGGGTTGTAAATTCTGCGCTACAGGAAAAATCGGATTTATCAGAAATCTTGAAACTGAGGAAATATATGATCAGGTTGTGTTAATCTCAAAACAAGCCGAAGAATATTATCAAAAAAAATTGTCAAATATTGTTTATATGGGTATGGGCGAACCTATGCTTAATTATGATAATGTTATAAAATCAATTAAAATTATCACATCAGAAACAGGTTTGGCAATATCACCTCACAGAATTACAATTTCTTCTGCAGGCATTACAAAAATGATTAAAAAATTTGCTGACGAAAACCTTAAGGTAAACCTTGCAATCTCATTACACTCTGCTAATGACAACATCAGAAGTTCAATTATGCCTGTTAATAAAAAAAATCCTCTTAATGATTTAATTGAAGCTCTGAAATATTATTATTCTAAAACCAATAACAGATTAAGAATTGAATATCTCTTATTAAAAGATGTTAACGATTCATTAATAGACGCAAAGGAATTATTAGTTTTCTGTAAAAATTTTCCTGTGAAAATTAATATTATTGAATATAATCCTAATGATGGTTCCGATTTTCAAAAATCTGATGAAAAAAGGCTAAAAACTTTTACTGATCTATTAAAAGAAAAAAATTTAATAGTAAATATTCGTAGAAGCAGAGGGAAAGATATTGATGCGGCTTGTGGACAACTTGCTAATAAAATTATGTAAAACTATTATTTCTAATTATTTTTCCTTAATTTTATCAACTTTTCTAATAAATATATTTAAACTATGAAAACTATTAAAAAAATATCGGGAAACATTGTAGATGTTGTAAACGATGAAATATATCAAGGAACAATATTTATTGAAAACAACAAAATATCTGACATTAAAATAGGCAAGACAGATTGTAAAAACTACATCTTACCAGGTTTAATTGACGCTCATGTACATGTCGAAAGCTCAATGTTAATACCTTCGGAATTTGCACGTTTGGCAGTAACTCATGGTACTGTTGCCAGCGTCTCCGACCCTCACGAAATTGCCAATGTTTTGGGTATTGATGGAGTAAAATATATGATAGATAATGGGAAAAAAGTCCCTTTTAAATTTTTCTTTGGAGCTCCATCGTGTGTGCCTGCCACACCTTTTGAAACTTCCGGCGCTATTCTTGGTCCTGACGAAATTGAGAAATTATTAAAACTCGATGACATTAAATACCTCGCCGAAATGATGAATTTCCCCGGCGTATTATTTAAAGATGAAAATGTTATAAAAAAAATTAATATAGCAAAAAAATATAATAAAGTTGTTGACGGGCATGCTCCAGGCCTTAAAGGTGAAGACGCTGCTAAATATGCAGCTGCAGGCATAAGCACCGACCACGAATGTTTTACTATTGAAGAAGCTCTTGATAAAATTAAAGCAGGTATGTTAATTGAAATCAGAGAAGGTAGTGCTGCTAAAAATTTTGAGGCTCTCGTTGACCTGATAAAAGATTACCCTGATAAAATTATGTTCTGCTCTGACGATAAACATCCAAACGATTTGGTAAAAGGACATATTAACAGCCTCATAAAAAGAAGTATTAATAAAGGTTTTGACCCGTTGACTGTTATAAAAATTTGCACTTATAATCCTGTAAAACATTATAATCTTGAGGTTGGTCTCTTACAAAAAAATGACTTTGCAGATTTCATTATTGTTGATGACCTTAAAAATTTTAATGTACTAAAAACATATATTAACGGAGAAAAGGTTGCAGAAAACAATATTTCATTAATTGATTCTGTTAATGAAAGCACTCCTAACTTATTCAATGCCTCTGAAATATCAGAAGATGATATTCAAATTAAAGCAGAGTCTGATACTGCAAAAGTTATCAAAGCTTTTGACGGACAACTGATAACTGAAGAGATAGATATAAAGCCCAAAGTCGTTAACAATTATATTCAATGCGATACTGATAATGACATTTTAAAAATTGTCGTGATGAATCGTTATTCAAAAGCAAAACCCAGTGTTGCATTAATAAATAATTTTAGTTTAAAAAAAGGAGCCATTGCATCAACAGTAGCCCACGACAGCCATAATATAATTGCTGTTGGCACCAGCGACAAAGATATTGTTAAAGCAATAAATATACTTGTCAAAAACAAAGGAGGAATATCGCTTGTTAATGATAACGAAGAAATAAGTTTACCTTTGCCTGTTGCAGGTATAATGTCAAATAAGGATGCATATTATATAGCTGAAAAATATGAAGATATAGACAGAAAAGCTAAAGAGCTGGGTACTAAATTATCTGCTCCGTATATGACATTATCGTTTATGGCACTTTTAGTAATCCCTGAGTTAAAACTTAGCGATAAAGGTCTTTTTGACGGAAAAAAATTCGAGTTTACAAGTGTTTGTTAAAAATTGTTGTTATTTTGCAAAAAATTTAGTAATAAATCATGATAAATATAAAATTAGATATTAATAAGCTGGAGACTAATGCTGAGAGATTAAAAGCTATTGCTCATCCAATTAGAATTGGAATTGTAGAATTTCTTCAAAATAATGACGAAAAAAATGTTACTGATATATATAAAAAGCTAAATATTAATCAGGCTTGCGCTTCTCATCATCTGAGTATTCTGAAAAATAAAAACATAATAATTTCACGGAGAGACGGGAAAAATGTTTATTACTCTATTAATAAAAAAATTATGGAAGAAATATTATGCTGTATGAATAATACTCATTAATATTATTATAATTTCCAATCTTCTTCAACATCCCAGTTGGCACGGATATTAATTTCTTTGTCAAAATAATACACTTTTTCAGGTTGTATTTTTTTAAGATAATTACCTGTATCCCATTTTGAATTATTGTTCTTGTCTTCTATAGCTTTAATTTTATATTTTCCGGGATTAAGATTATCAAATTTTAAAGTTGTTGAATTTGAAATTAATATCTCTTTTAATACTCTCTCGCCATTTTCTTCAAGTAATTGAATAATATATTTTTTACCTGGATTTTTAATCTCAATATTTATAATAAACACACCATAATCTTCAATACTTTTTGTTCTGAAATCAAATATTGTTGTATCATTTGAAAAATCAAAAATATCATAAAACAAAGAATCAGGAATTATTATTTTATAACTGCTGTTTTGTTTCCAAATATAATTCACATTAACTCTTCTTTTCAGACTATCTACAAATGAACATTTTGGAACAATAGTGTCTTCCTCGTTTTCAATTAATAAAGTCTCTGAAAAATTATATCTTTTTAAAGGGTTTGAAAATAAAAGTTGTAAAGTTTTAAAATAATCAAAACCTCTCTCTGCATTAGATTTTATTAAAAGTTTTTCTTTTTTCTGAACTTCTCCTTCTTTTTCAGACATAAAAGTTTTTTGAATATACAATTCTGAAGTATCTATAACAATTTTATTATCACTGACTTCGAGCAATAATGTATCTTTTTCAATATTATTGTACCAACAGATTAAAGTGTCTTTTGAAGTATTAAATTCATCAATTTTCCAATCTTCGGGATATGCAAAATTCAAAGGTCTGATATTTACATTTTTTGTCGGGAATTTAAATATAAACTTTAGTTTGCCTTTTTTTATTAATGATGCGTCAACTAACCTTTGAGTAGAATCAATTTCCTCAAATAAATAAAAAATATTTTCCTTGTTTATATTATTTAAAGTCAAACTGTCGACATAAGCCGTATCATTAACTAAAGAATCAGGAATTACAGGTGCGATGTATTGTTCCGGAAAAATCAGACTATCGGCAAAAGCAATTTTTTCGTTGGGAAGATCATAAAGATAATTACTGTTATTGTCTTGCAAGACAAAAAGCTTGAATGGAGTATTCTTAAGATTTTTCAGATAAAAATTCCCTTGTTCATTGGTTTTAGTAACATAATAAGGTATTTCTTTATATGGAATAGAATCTTCATTATTCGTATAAAGCATCACATAAACATCTTTTTCAGGTTCAAGAGTGAATGAATTAAGTATCTTCCCGGTAATTGTTAATGAGTCAACAATTGTACCTGTTGAAAACACATACTGAAAATTTCTTACAGAATTTGCTTCTGTGATATCAGAAATAGAGTTACCAAAATAAAAAGTATATGTAGTATTTTCTTTTAAATCTTCATCGGATTTTATTATCAAAGCTTTTCCTCTTAATTTAACTTCAGGGTCTTCTTTGAAAGGAGGCGAAATAATCATTTGCGATTTCAAGTCTTTAAGTTGTATAAACTCATTAAAATAAATAGAGATTTTTTTTTCATTAAAATTAGAAGAGTAATTTTCAGGAATGCACTTTGTTATTTCAGGTGGAGTAGTATCTTTAGGCCCTCCTTTTGGAGAAACAATATTTGCACAATTTGTCATTAAAACAATTATGAATATTGAAAAAATAATTTTTAATATAGAATTTTTGTGTGTCAATTTTTTAAAATTTAATTATTTAAAACATCATTAGTAATTGAACAAAACTGAAAACCGAGTTTTGAAAAATGCTCTAAAACACGAGGTAAAGCATAAAATAATTTATTCTGAGCTTTTATACTATCATGAAAAACTATTATAGAACCGTTTGTTGCGTTATCAATAACATTGTTAAGACATTTTAAATTAGATATTTTATTATCAAAATCTCCGCTTAAAATAGTCCAAAGAATAATTTTATAATCTTCTTTCAATTTTTTAAAAATATATGGTCTTAATTTTCCATAAGGAGGTCTGAACAAATTTGTACTGAAATATTCTTCATTTTTTTTAATATTTTCGAGATATAATTTTGAGGGTGTTTTCCATGAATTAAGATGATTAAAAGTATGATTACCGACAGCATGTCCTGATTCTATTATCTGATTAAAAACTTCAGGATATTTTCTTACATTATCGCCCACACAAAAAAATGTTGCCTTTACATTGAAATCTTTTAATATTTTAAGTACTTTAGGTGTTATTTCAGGAACAGGGCCATCGTCAAAAGTTAAAAATATTTTTTTCTCTTCTGTATTAATTTTCCAGACTATTTTATTTTTGAATAAATTCAAAACTATTTCAGGTGTAAGTGATAGATACATTTAAAATTATTTAAAAATTAATGTATAGTATTAATTAAATAACTATAATATTTATTAAAAACCTCTTCCGATTCTTCTGCTAATTTTTTATTATATGCTTTAGTGATTTGATTTATTCTTTGAAGAATAGCCAGATTTTGTTGCTTTTCGTTAAAAACAAGATCTGCTTTATTATCTTTAAAAGAGAAATAATAATTTAAATCCTGATCATTTATTTCGATAAGTCTTTTAACAAGTGCATCAGCTTTATCTTTTGCTCCTGCTTTATAATAAATTTCTACAAAAGGTAAAGAAAAATAATTATAAGTAATTTTTTCATCAGGAATAACTTCCAAACATCTGTCGCAAACTTTAACAGCAGAATCATTTTTGTTTTCATAAACTAAAGCATTAGCAAGGCGTGCAAAATTGTTTCTGAAATTCATTGACATTCTCCTTGTTGTTTCATCAATATAAACATCAGGATTTTTTATGCCTCCCCATTTAAATTTATTCATCAAATTATCATACATAACAGAAGTGTTAATTCTGCCTATTTGCCCGTCAATACTTTTAGAAGTTTTTATTGGCACTAATCTGTACGCCAAACCTTCGAGCTGAAAATAATCGCTTAATCCGAGATAACTGTCTTTTCCTGTTGTTACAGCAAAATAAACAGGCCTCTCCCATTCATTTGTTGCCAGAAAATCAAGCACCATTAATTCACTTTTTTGTATTGCATTTCTGTTAATTTTCCAATCAACAGTTTTTACAATTTTATCAGCATCAGCTTTACTTACAGTTTTATTATCAACAACCTTTGCAGAATCAACACTGATAGAAAATTTCTTTGTTGGAAAATAATCCAGCTTTCCATATTCAGTATTAAGTTTCAGCATATTATCGTCTTTCTTAATAATTCTAAGAATATCTTTTACATCAACATAATCTTTAATATTTTCTTTTTCAATTAAATAAATTACATCTCTGTTTCCTGCTCTGTAATTTTTTTTATCTAAAGTAAAAGGCACAGCATCAGCATCATAAACTTTTTTACGTAATTGATTAATATACCAGTCGCCGCTAAGCAAGCTTAAATTCACTATCCTTACATCAGTACGGATACCTTCTACTTCCTGTGCATACCAGAGTGGAAAAGTATCGTTATCACCATTGGTAAAAAGTATTGCATTTTTTTCACAAGAATTCAAATAATTTGATGCAAAGTCAACGCAAGTATATTTTCCCGATCTGTCGTGATCGTCCCAACCTTGTTGAGCCATAATACCGGGTACTAATAAAAGACATAAACCGCTAACAATAACAGCAGAATATTCAGGTTTAATTTTTTTACTTAATTTTTCAAATATTGACAATACACCCAAGCCTATCCAAATAGAAAAAGCATAAAACGAAGCAGCATAAGCATAATCTCTTTCCCTTGGTTGAAATGCATACTGATTTAAATAGATAACTATTGCAATGCCAGTCATAAAAAAAAGCAAAAAGACAATAAAACAATCTTTACTGCTTTTATTAGCATGATAAAAAAGACCTGTTAATCCGAGTATTAATGGCAAGAAATAAAATTTATTATTTCCTTTATTTTTTCTGGAGTCGGGGATATTATCCTGAGGCCCTAATCTCATTTCATCAATAAAATTAATACCGCTAATCCAGTTTCCGTCGAGGTTATCACCAAATCCCTGAATATCGTTTTGCCTACCTGCAAAATTCCACATAAAATACCGGAAATACATATAATTTAATTGATAGGAAAAGAAAAAATTCAAATTTTCTAAAAAAGTCGGTTTGTAAATAATTTCTCCTTTACTGTCCTTAACAGGTGTTCCATCAGGATTGTAAACAGGATGACCTTTTACATCAGCCCATTTTTTATAATTTGAAACATAGCTCTGCTGAGTATTATTCCACATTCTTGGAAATATAGTTTCAAAACGCGGATCATATTTGGGAATTGTAAATTTTCTGTCGTCAGTAACAACATATTTTTTAGCTTTTACATCTTTTGAATAAACAGGAGTTCCATCTTTATATTCAATAACAGGAGCATTATAATATTGTCCGTATAATAAAGGCCAGTCACCATACTGTTCCCTGTTCAAATACGACAATAAATTAATAGCATTATCAGGATTATTTTCATTAATAGGTGTATTAGCATTAGCACGTATTACCAACATTATAAAAGACGAATATCCTATCAAAATAAATATAAAAGAAATTGTGATAAGATTTAAAATATATTTTTTATGCTTATGCGAAAAATATAAAAGCCAAACAATTAGTCCGATTAAAAGTATAAAATAAATAATAGTTCCTGAATTAAAAGGCAACCTGAGAATGTTAACAAAAAAGAGGTCAAAATATCCTGATAACTTGACAATCCATGGGATAATAATATACATTACTCCGGCAAGAATCAGAATAGAGATTATAAAAGTTTTAATAATGCCCCAGGCATTTGGTTTTTCAGTTTTTTTAAAATAATAAACAAAAGTAATAGCAGGTATTGCGAGTAAATTTAATAGATGCACACCAATAGAAAGCCCTACTAAATATGCAATCAGCACTATCCATCTGTCAGAATATTTATCATCAGCACTACTTTCCCACTTAAGAATAGCCCAAAATACTACTGCAGTAAAAAATGATGACATAGCATATACTTCGCCTTCAACAGCAGAGAACCAAAATGAATCGGAAAAGGTATAAGCTAAAGCTCCAACAACACCACTTCCCAAAACAGCAATAACTCTTCCCTTAGTATATTCTTTTTCCTTAAGGATAATTTTTTTTGATAAAGCGGTAATTGTCCAAAACAAAAATAAAATAGTAAAGGCGCTACACAAAGCAGACATAATGTTTATCATTATGGCAACATGTTTTACATTACCAAAAGCAAATAACGAAAAAAATCTGCCGAGGAGTTGAAAAAACGGAGCTCCCGGAGGGTGTCCTACCTGCAATTTATATGCAGTTGAAATATATTCTCCACAATCCCAAAAACTCGCCGTAGGCTCACAAGTAGAAATATATACCACTGCTGCAATCAAAAAAACTGCCCACCCTATTATATTATTTAGCTTCTTGTATCTCTTTATATCCATTTATTTAAAAACAAATTTATTTTTCTCAATAAAATATTAGCTTTTTTGTAATATGAGATTTAAAATATTGCGAATATAAAAAAAATACTAATTACTACTTAATTCAAAAACATTAACAAATAAAACAACCTCTTATCACACAATAATAATTATAAAAAGATTTTATCATAAAAAATAATATATAGCGTCATATTTTATAATTTTGGAGTAATTTAAAAAAAATGTTTTATGAAAAAATTAGTTTTATTACGTCATGGAGAAAGCATCTGGAATAAAGAGAACAAATTCACAGGCTGGACTGACGTTGATTTATCAGAACAAGGAATAAAAGAAGCTATAGAAGCCGGCAAAATACTTAAAATCAATAATTTTAAATTTGATGTTGCTTATACCTCATATTTAAAACGTGCTATTAAAACATTATGGTTAGCATTAGAACAAATGGATCAGATGTGGATACCTGTGTATAAATCGTGGCGACTAAATGAGAAGCATTATGGTTTTTTGCAGGGTAAAGATAAATCGGAAACAGCAAAAAAATACGGTCCTGAAAAAGTTCTGCAATGGCGTAGAAGCTATGATATAGCACCTATGCCTATTCCTGATGATGATAAAAATAATCCTATATTTGACGAACATTATAAAAATGTTGACAAAGCAGAACTACCTTCTACAGAATCGCTTAAAGACACTATTGACAGAATAACACCTTACTGGGAAAATACTATTTTAAAACAATTACAAACATCAGGACAAATTCTTATTACCGCTCATGGAAACAGTTTGAGAGGCATAGTTAAAATATTGAAAAACATTTCAAATGAAGACATAATAAAATTAAACCTTCCCACAGGCATACCTTATGTTTTTGAATTTGACGATGACCTTAATCTGATAAAAGATTATTTTCTCGGCGATGAAGATAAAATTAAAAAATTAATGAACAAAGTAGCAAATCAGGCAAAATAGATATGTACATAAAATATAAAAATAAAAACATTCATTTTAATGATACAGGTAAAGGTGATGTAATAGTTTTATTACACGGCTTTTTAGAAAATTCAAATATCTGGGACCTTTTTGTAAAAAAACTTTCTACAAAATACAGACTTGTTACAATAGACCTTCCTGGTCACGGCAAAACCGACGATTTTGAGATAACACATACAATGGACTTTATGGCTGAATGCGTAAAACAGGTTCTTGATAATCTGAATATCAATAAATGTGTTATGATAGGTCATTCTATGGGAGGATATGTTAGTCTTAGCTTTGCAGATAAATACAAAGAATATTTAAAAGGCATTGGGCTTTTCCATTCTCATGCTTCAGGCGATAATGAACAAACTACTTTAAACAGAGAAAGAACTATCGCAATTGTTAAACTTAATCATCAAGGATATATTAATAATTTTATCCCTGACTTATTTACTGATGAAAACAAAGAAAAGTATAAATCAAAAATTAATGAGCATAAAAAAGCAGCAAGCCTGATGACAAAAGAGAGCATAATTTCTGCTTTGGAGGGAATGAAACAAAGAACATCAAAATTAGATATACTTATAAATATTGATGTTCCCGTGTTGTTTATTATTGGAAAAAAAGACACAAGATTCCCTTTTAATAAAAGTATTGCAGAAACAATGCTACCTAAACACTCCGAAGTATCTATATTCGATGATGTAGCTCACATGGGTTTCATCGAAGCTCAAGATGAGACTATTAAATCTATCGAATGTTTTGCTTATAAAGCTTTTGAAGAAAACTATTTTGAAAAATCTATTTATTACAAATCCGCTAAGCGACTATAATTTGATAATTTTAGTTTTGGAGTAGTCTCAATTATTTAATCCCGCAATTTATTGCCAATTATCTTCACCTTTAGATATTTCTGATATAAGAATTTTTTCAACATCATCTTTATCAGGAACTTCTCTAGATGCAATTTTTTTACCATTTATGTATGCCGAAGGAACTCTTCTGTTT
Organism: Bacteroidales bacterium; assembly: GCA_021158345.1. Taxonomy (GTDB): domain Bacteria; phylum Bacteroidota; class Bacteroidia; order Bacteroidales; family AUK083; genus AUK083. Next base: position 8,757 of record JAGGUV010000012.1, on the reverse strand, counting down.
TTGTCAGCCGGGTCGCGTTGATATCCATCTGTTGGTATAATCGTCATTGCCTCACCTGCATAATATATATCTAAATGAAGCTTGTCGGGATATTGTTCGAGAAATGAAGTCATCATTTGGATTAGCTGCTTGCATTTTTTTGTAGGCGGACCTGCAACTAATAATTCTATTCTTAGTTTTTTTGTGTTTGTATCCATTTTAATCTTTTTTAATATCTTTCAATAATGTAATGATACCTTTTTTTATATCTTCCGGTAGTAATGAATTATCAATAATATTATAAGCTTTCGAAATATTTACATTTTTCAAATTGTTCTCAATTGATTTTATTTGCTCACCACTTGCAATTAAAAAATCTCCTTTTATCGATATGTCTTTAATAACTCCGTAGTTTAAGTTCAATGATAAAATTAAAACTCCGCTTTTAACTTTTGTTGAAAGAATAGTTGAATAATTTCGCTTTTCGCTATAAGTCCATTGTGGATTTGAAAATTTTGTTTTATACAAATCTTGAGCTAATTCTAATTCTTTTTTATTTAATCCTTCAATTTTAGTATTGATTTCCAACACATGAGAAAGATGCTTTACAAATTTATTTTGAAATTCATCAATGTCAATTTTCTCGCTTACAAGTTCTGACAAATTTAAAACCCTGTCTTTTACGTTTTTAAATCCTTTATCAATAAATTTAAGATTTGAAGGTTTTAAGGTTCTTTGCATTTCCTCTTTATTCACATTAATGAGGAAACTACCACTGTGCATAAATGCCGAATACCAATCTAATTGTGCCGAACCGTAAATTTTTTTACCGTTAACGGCTATGTCGTTTACCGGCGATATTTTTGCAGAAATACCATAATCTGAACAAGTTAAGATTACAGCTTGTCCGAATATTTGATATAGCTCTGTTGTAGAGTTGACGGAAAGCTTTTTTAAAAAACTTTTTTTGAAATAAGCCGAATAGCAGAAAGTGCCTTTATCTTGATAAACAGCACCACCAGGATTTATCCGGCGAACAATTTTTATTCCATTTTTTTTACAGTATTCAACATCAATATCTTCTTCGGGATGTTGATAAATACCAATAGAAGTCGATGGCTCGAGCATTCTTATTCTTATTGTATTAGGACTGTTATCTTCGTCAACATTTCGTAATACGGCTTCTTCCACAGCAAAGTGCATGAAAGGTTCTGTAATATTATCTTTTAATAATCTCCATGTTTCCATTTTTTTTATTTCTTGTAATATGGACATTTTTCTTTTTTACAATCAGGTAATTCATCCTGAAAGTCACACACAATATTCAAAGGTTCAAGGTTTAAACCTAAGTCGTTTATTAATACATTCCATGCAGACTCTATACCTGCATAAGTGCTGAATTTGCAACATCGGGGTCCACCTAAATCAGTTAATTTCATCAACGCTTTTGAAACAGTTTTTATTGTTAATGAGCGTTCTCTATCTTTTAAATAATTTGATTTTGTAAACATTGATATTGCAATGCCTGCCGATATGCTTGCTCCACATGCACCTGTGCTTCCACATGAGCCGTAGGGTATGTTACTTCCTCGTTTCATTGCACCTTTTATTCTTGCAGCAGTTAGATTTACATATCCGAGGTTTTTTAAAGCAGATAGAATTGCCGGTGCTGCAAGCTCATGATGTTCAGCACCATATGCGTTAAACGAAGCATGCTTCATAATCAGATTAACAATATCAACAGGATTTTTCGATTTAGTATTTAAACAAACTCTTTCAATTATTTCTGACTGAGTTGCCAATCTACAATCTTCACATTGATAATGTCCATTTGGGCAGATATAATCTGCCTCTTCTTTTGCACCACAAAAGGTGCATGTTGCAATGCCGGAATATTCAATGAGTTCTGATTTGCAAATAACACATTTAAACATAATTATAAAATATCTTTTATTTATTTTTTTCTATTATTGTCAATATCTATTCTTTGGTAATGCCTTTTAAATCAGGTTTTTCAATAATATTAACTAAATCATTGAAATCAGGTATTTGTCAAATGCTGAGCAAAATATCATCTGCATAAACCATTGGATAAATAAACTCATGAAACTGTTGTTCTGCCATTGAAGAAATATTGTATAGTTCCCATTTGTCAGTTTTAATGTCTATTACTTTAATCTTTTCGTTTCGGTTTTTAAACCAATTTGACATAATCTCTTTTATTTGTTGCGAAGAGTACGATGAACAACAACTTTTTAACCCGTCGTTTAAAATTACTTTAATTTCCATATGATAATATCTTTCACTTGATTAGTTATTAATTATATCTTTATTATCTACAATATTATACTCAGGTTGAATATTGCTGTGATGAATTCCTGATTTTATCAAAATGTTATTTATTAATAACAGTATTTTTTCAAATTGAGAAACATGAATATCATTGTTAACATCAATATGTGCTTCAAAAATTATTTGGTGTTCATCTAATTTCCATACATGTATATGATGAATGTTTTTTACACCTTCAATTTTATTTATTTTTGAGACGATTTTTTTAATATCAATATCTTCAGGAGTAAATTGCATCATTATTTTTAAAGAATCGGTAAATATTTCCCAACTGCTATATATTAAATATGCAGCAATTGACAATGATAATACACCGTCAATCCAATTCCAACCAAGGTATTTAATAAAAAATCCACCGACAAGTACAGCAATTGATGTCAGCATATCTGTAAACAGATGTAAGTATGCCGAACGAATATTCATACTTTTTTTGCTGTCTTTTTTTATCAATAATACACTTAACCCATTTAACAAAATACTTAATGCTGCAAGATATATTACTATGTTTCCGGGTATGTCTTGTGGATTAGCAAAACGCTCTATTGATTTTACAATTAATATTACTGCAATAATAATTAAAGTTGCAGAGTTAATAAATGCAGCTAATATTTCAGCTCTTTTATACCCAAAAGTACGATTTAATGTGTTTTCTTTTACAGAAAGTTTTTTAGCTATGTAGCTAATTATAAGTGCAAGCACATCGCTAAAGTTATGCATTGCATCAGACAATAGAGCCATACTGCCCGAAATAATTCCACCAATGATTTGTGCAACAGTAATAACGGTATTTAAAAGTATAGTTATACCAATGTTTTTAGTGTTATGTTCGTGATGATGTGCCATTTTTTTATTTTAAATTATTTATAATTATTTCTCTACCCGGATTATATCCACGTGCTATTATTTTTCCGTTTATTAATATTGTGGGTAAAATCCATGTGTGATATTTTAAAACTTCTACTAAATCGCTAATGATAATAAGTTCTGCTTCAATTTTTTCATCTTCAAGCATTTTCTTTATCGATTGAATTATTTTTTTACTTTTCCGACAACTTTTTCCAGGACTCAAAATTTCAATACGATTTATCATTGTCTTTATTGCATTGTTGTTTGTTAAAAAAATTAGTTCATAGTACTAATTGTACCATTTAAATTACAAGCTTTTGCCAAAGTATTTGTAATAGTGCCAAATTTAATAATATTTTTATGCCAAATAGTTAATTTTCGTTCATCAACATCAGTATCAATTTCTAATTTATAATTTATTTCAGACATAAAAGGCGGATTGTCATTTCGTATGCCGGAAACATAAATATTTGCTTTTCTATAAGGGATATGCAATATTTCAGAATAACGCTGTACATTTTTTAATATGCATGCAGCAAGTGAAGACAGCATTAATTCGGCAGGATTTGGTAAAATTGCGTCTCTTCCGGCTGTAGCATCAAATTTGATTTCAGATTCATTCCCTTTGGCAGTAGCCAATCCGGGAGGTGTAACTTGGGCTGTTATTTTGTATTCGAGCATATTTTATTTTTCTATAATTAAAACCTAAATTGAATATTCATTAGTTTACAGCATTTTTTATAGTAGCAATTGTATTATCATCCAATTCATTAAAATAAATAATAGGTGTTCTAAATTGAGGAGACTTTCCTGTATCAGTCATTGGTATCAATAATTCAAAATCATCTTTCCATTCGTTCCAGTCAATTAAAACTGCTTCAGATAATCCACTCAATAATGCAGATTTATTATCATCATAAAATTTCCAATTTGGGAAATTAGGATAAAAATTCTCTGCAACTTCTTTTTTTACGGCTGTATGAACATCTATTTGTTTCAGATTACTTTCTTCAATCATTCCTCTGTAATTTGAAACTAAGGTAAATCCGGGTTTTAAGATGAGTTCTTTTGTTTCAGCAGTAATTTCACGTTTTTTCGCTTTTCTGCCTATTAATGTTACGTCGGTTTCTTTGTTCCTTTGATATGCAAGTGCATTTGCAGCACTTCCAAGATTGTAAATTTTTACATTTGACAATTTACCTTTAATTTTTAAGGCGTATGGTTCCATAGTTGGACAATAACCTATAATAACTTCTTTCATAATTTTTTTAATATTATTTTGTTTATAATTTTTTGTTAATTGTAAAATACATTTTTATTTTATTCTCAAAGCAAGTAAGTTCCTAAAGCTATAATAATTCCTATTAAAAATATCCAAAGAATGTTAAGTTTAAAATAACGAACAAGAATGAAGCTGATAACAGCCCATATAAAAAATTTAGGTGCTGTTAAGCTTACATGACTGAGGCTTAACAAAACCCAAGCAAGCATTCCTGTAAAGGCACTCATTACACCTTTTATAGCACGTTGTATCCATTTGAATTTTTTAATTTTATCGTAAATTTCCGTTACTACTAAAGTATAGAAAAAAGAAGGAAAAAACATTCCAAAAGTTGCAATAATACTACCCCAGATGCCGGATACTTTATATCCTATAAAAGTTGCAGTAATTAAAAAAGGACCGGGAGTTAATTGTCCGAAAGCTATACCATCGGTAAATTGTTGCATAGTAAGCCAATGGTGAGAGAGAACCGCTTCTTGTTGTAGTAATGGCATAATTGTAAAACCGCTTCCAAATGCTACCGAACCAACTTTGAACATTGAAAAAAGAAGCTCCCCGTTTTTAGAATGATCAAATAAGCCAATAGCAAAAAATGTTATGAAAATTATTCCTGTAGCAATTATTCCTATTAAGCGATGAGAGAACTTACCAGATAATGTTTTTGTTTGAACTTCTTTGCTTACTTCTAAATCTGTTTTTTTATCTTTTATAAATATGTTTAAAAAAATTTCTAAAATTACAGCTGTTAATATAATTATTAATGCATTGATGTGAAATAATAACAAAAGAAATGCAATTCCTGCAATAGTTGCTGCTTTTGCATTGTTTATATATCGCTTTCCAAAATCTAAAAGTACGTGCAACACAATACCAACAACCATGGCTTCAATTGCCATAAAAAGTGGCTTTACCCATTCTATTGTCCCATAAGTAAAATATAACCACGACAAGCTAAGTATTAATAAGTATGATGGTAAAAGAAAGGAAAAAGATGCTAACAGACTTCCCCAAAAACCTTTTAGTCGATATGAACAATAAGTGCCCAGATTATACATAATAGGTCCGGGGTAAAGCTGAACCATAGCAATTCCTTCATCAACTTCTTTGCGTGAGAGCCATTTTTTACCAATTATTAAGGCTTTCAATTGTTGCAAAATTGCCATTCCATAGGCTGTTAATCCTATTTTGAAAAAAGATAAAACAAATTTATATAAAGATATTTTGTCAGCTGATGAATTTGATTTATCCATTTTTCTATAATTTATGATGAATTTACACAAAATTACGTTTTAATATTTGAATCCACTCCGAAAAGCCGCTAAGCGGTTAGCTTTACAAAAAGACTAAAAGCTATAAATCTGTACGTCAGCTTGTTATAAATCCGCCAAGCGGCTATAAATTGATAACTTTAGTTTTCGGAGTAGTCTCATAATTTTAATTTTGAAACGGATCTTTTTTACTTAATCTTTCAGCATCTTTACGTTTGAGCATTGCCAAAGCATTTTTACCTCTTGAGTTCCCTATTGCTTTTTTATTTAGATGTTCAATATACTCAGCAATTTTTTCAAAATCAATAAACGGAAATCCCAATACTGCCTCACCTTGTTTAATATCAGTTGCATCACGACAACCATAGCAACCAAAACTCAGGTTCAATTTTTGTTGTTTATACGGAATAATAGTTGCATCTACACAAGTAGCTTGTAAAATTGCAGTTGTACTTTCAATACGCTTACCACCGTGCACATTTAAATTAGCAAGAGCTATCCACATTAGTTTTTCAGTTTCATCTTCCATTACAACAATATCCGGTTCAATTTCCATTTTTTCTAAAGGAGAAAGATATAGACTTTTAATTTCACCCGGTTTTAATTTTTCCATTCCATTCATCATTTCTAATCCTGTTTTTTCTTCACGGGTAATTCCAAATCCAACAAGACCTTTTCCTGATTTTAAACCTGATGGTAATTCCTTAAATCCGAAAGCAGAAGCTGCTGCTGGACAAGAAATGCCTTGTTTGTTGAGTAATACAGATTCTCCATGACGAGCTTTCATCAATGCTTGACAATAACGATGATTATTTAACATTTTTGCTTTTTTTGGCTCTTGTTCGTTGGGATGTATGAATTTTACACCTACAAGAAATGTATCCATGTTAAGGATTTTTTCTACCTGTTTTGCTTTAATTTTGATTGTTTCCATTTTAATTATTTTTAAAATTTTTAATAAAAAATATATTAATTTATAATATTGAATTTTTCTCAAATAACGATTCTCTTTCTTTAAAGAATTATATTAAATATATATCCTGAAATAATGATACAAATGGTTACTGTTCCGAAAAAAAACGGCAATTAGTTTACTAAATATTTTATGAGTAATTTTAATAATTTTAAAATTTTGCATTACTCAGATTATCAACAATTTAATACGTCTTTTTCATTACTGTAAACATATGAGATTCTTTATAAATACTTCATAAATTAAATAGTAAAAAAAATCATAAATAGCATAATTGATTTTTTACATTAAATAGAAAATACCAAACCAAACATCATAATTTGAACTAAATGGTATTTTTGATGATAATGTTATAGGTACAGCTGTTTGTAATAAAAATGTTGGTGCAAGTCGATATTGAGCTCCAATAATTATTTGAGATAAATAAGTGTTAGAATCTGTTATTTTTTTTCCGTTAAGCTGATTGTCTGTTGTTGACTTATACAATATTGAGGTTTCTGCAATAAAATTTTTTGAAAAATTATAAGCAGTACTTATTGAATAACTTTGCAAATTTCCTAAATCAACTTTTTGATTGTTCTCGCCTCTTAATAGATAAAAAGCAGAAAAACGGACATCTAATTTGCCAAATTCTTTCTCAGGCAAAATTGCGACACCAAAATCATAAGTTCCTGATCCTAATGGTAATTCATCACTTTTTAGCTTATTTGTTTTTCCTGTTGGATATTTAGAGAATAACAATCCTGAAATTAAAAAGTGTTTCTTTTTATTAAAATAGAATTTATACAAGCCTGCAACAATAGCATCACCAAAACCAACACCTTTTTTTTTAATGGTCCCGTTTTCTAATTGTTTGTAATACAATGGAAAGTTTGCAATTAAAGTAAATCGTTTTGTTAATCCATATCTTAATTTAGGCGTATAACTGTAATTTTGAAAGTCCATACCCGAAGGTAAATCTATCATCTTTTCTTTTGTTGCACTGTACATCTGCGAATAATTTGTAAAAGTGAAATAAGAACGGTAAATAAATTTTCCTTGTGGTAATGTTTTTGCCGGAATACCGTAGATTGGTGGACGTGGCAATATTTTTTTCGTTTTAATACTATCTTGTTGGGCATAGCCAATATTTGTAGAGAAGATAATAAAAACCGAAACTATTGAAAATATAATTTTTTTCATATTTTTTTTAATCATTTTAAGTATAAATAAACTGTACTAAAAAAACAATCATCCTGAATTTATTAGTTTAATTGTTATTATAGGATGATTGTTTTTTTAATTTGCTATAATGAATATTTCTTTTGGTTAATCTGTAAAATAAATTTTAATCTGCTAATGATTTAATATGATTAATCATTTCATTTAGCTTATCGTCCGTTAAGGGCGTTTTACCTTTTGTAATGCCGAAATCTGTTGTATTAATATGTATAAAATTTGATATACCATGATCTTCCAGTATTTTCTTTGCACAATTTAATGGGCATCCGTCAATTATTACAATTTTATTAGTGCTTTTTTTGCATTTTTCTATTAATTTCACATCATTAATAGCAATTTTAGGTAAACAAATCATATCTGTTTGTCCCGATTCTGTAAGTATACGCGAAACTCTATCGGCATAACATCCTGTATTAGAGGCTCCTGAACAAGAAACCATCGTAATGTTTAATTTTTTATTTTCCATTTTATTTTATTTTGTTAAAGATTTTTTTTATGATTCTTCTTCAATGTTTTCAACAACTTCTTCAATAAACTTTCCGTTTTCTAAAACTTCGTCAACAAGTTCTTTCTTAGCTTTACCATCGGCAATCACTTCTTTTTTAATTTGATAACCTCTTCTTCTTCAGAAATTTCAAATTTAGCAAAGTATTTATGCCATAAACTGGCCATTGGCATTTGAAAAACCATGCAAGTAATTACTCCTAATAGAGTTAGCGGACCAAAAGCTGTTGCTGCCAATCCCATTGCAATAGATAAATTTTTTGTTGCCGTTCCGTAAACAAGAGGAATTGAATCAAACAAACTGAATTTTAATAATTTGTGTAAAATCCAAT
>JAGGUV010000131.1 GCA_021158345.1 Bacteroidales bacterium | reverse complement strand
GATGAAAAACAAAATGGAACATCCATGACCAAAGGGAATTTAGATTTTAGATTTTAGATTTAATTTGGGCACTATCTGTACCCATTACGTTACAGGGCAAGTAAAGGAATGATTATTAAGTGAAATTTGAAATTAAAAAATAGAAATTCGTGAGAATATAAAATTTCTAACGGCGGAAAGACATACATATGGATTCCAATTTCTATACATGGATTTAGTAAAATGTAATCAACTAAAAATGTAACAACTAAAAAAATATAAACAGATACAAAAATAAATTCTATGAAAAAGCAACGTAGGTACAAGCTGCTTATAGGAAAAATAAATCGCAAAATAAACAAGCACCGTAGGTGCGAACTGTTTATAGCAAAAAGATTAACAATGTGATAATTAGCTCCGTAGGAGTGACCTGAAATATTAAAAATTATGGCAAATACATTTTCACAAATTTATATTCAAATAGTTTTTGCATATAGAGGCAGAGAAAATTTAATATCACAAAACCATAAAGAAGAATTGAATAAATATATAACAGGAATAATTACAAATAGAAAGCAAAAGCTATTAGCAATTAATTGTATGCCTGACCATACACATGTTTTTGTTGGTATTAAACCAAGTAAACAGGACGCACCTATGGTGTTTATTACTATGTGTTTATATATTTACTATAAACAGGTCGTCCCTAACGGGACTTTTGTAGTATAATTTTATAAATTAAATAATTGCAAAATAATGAACTCAACAAAATTTATTTACACAAAAATGATTAATGAAACATCCATAACGAATAAATTTAGGCAGGTCTTGTACATTTCACCCTGATATGTTTCGCTACAGGGTAAATTACAGGACAAACCCTGTACACATTACATTACAGGGCAAGTAAAAAAATGATTAAATTATAATACTGATTTTTTTCATGTATTCGCAGCTAACATAAAATACATAATATTAACAAATTAATTAAATATAAACTTATGAAAACATTTTTAAAAGTATTTATTTCAGCAATAATTTTATTGGCTAATAATCATTTATTTGCCCAGCAAGAAAAACCCGATTGGGTTGCAGGATATGCTGATGGCTGTACTTCAATAACAGTAGGCAAAAAAGCTTCTGTTGATGGCTCGGTAACTACATCGCATACATGCGACAGTCACAGAACAAGATCGTGGATTGACATTGTTCCTGCAAAAAAACATAAAAAAGGAGAAATGGCTGAAATTTTTAAAAGAACTAATTGCGATACATTTGCAATGGCAACTTATGCTCATCCTAAAATAGGAGAAATACCTCAGGTTAAATACACTTACGGATTTATAAACACAGCCTATCCCTGCATGAACGACCATCAGCTTGCTATCGGAGAATCTACTTTTGGAGGCAGAGAAGAATTGTTTTCTGATAAAGGATTAATAGATTGTCAGGCTCTTGTAAAATTAATGCTCGAAAGAACTACTACTGCTCGTGAAGCTATTAAATTAGCAGGCGAACTAACAAAAAAATATGGCTATGTCGATGAAGGCGAATGCCTGACTATTGCTGATAAAAACGAAGTCTGGCATCTTGAAATATTAGGTTGCGGCAAAGGAAAAATTGGTTCTGTATGGGCTGCACAACGTGTTCCTGACGACCATGTAGGTGTTAATGCCAATGCAAGCACTATCAAAGAAATTAACCTTTCCAATCCTGATTATTTTATGGCTTCAGACAATGTTTTTAGTCTTGCCAGAGAAAATGGCTGGTGGAGTCCCGGAAAAGAGACCTTCAGGTTTTGTTATGCTTATGCTCCTCACAGCAGAACTTCATTAGCTTCAAGAAGAAGGGAATGGAGAGTTTTTGATTTACTTGCACCTTCTTTGAAATTAGATCCTAATGCAGAAAATTATCCTTTCTCTGTTAAACCTGATAAAGCTGTCAGCATTGATATGATTATTGATTGTTTCAAAGATTATTACGAAGGCACTCCTTTTAATTTTATTAAGGATATTACAGTAACAGACAAAGATGGAAAAACTATTATTTCACCTTTGGCAAATCCTTTTATGCCTTACGATATGAACAAAGTTTTTAAAATCAATGGTGGCTGGGGTTGGCTTGGCGAAAGAACAATAGCACGTTGGTACACTATGTATGGCACAATCACTCAATCGCGTAGTTGGCTGCCTGACGAAATTGGCGGTGTTGTATGGCTTGCTTTAGATAATATTGCTTCATCAATTTATGTGCCTGTTTATTCTTGCGTTACAGACCTACCTGAATCATATAAAACTCCGGGACGTACTAAAGGTTATAACCGTAATTCAGCCTGGTGGGCTTTTAACAGATTAGGTACTCTTGCTGCTCACAGATGGGGCGATATGCGACACGACCTTGACAAAGTTTGGTTGCCTATGCAAAAAAATATGCTCGAAAATCAAAAAGCTGTTGAGCAAAAAGCTTTAGATTTATATAATCCAAAAAAGCCTAAAAAGACTATTAATTATTTAAACGATTATACAAACCAATGGGGCGATAAAGTTGTGAAACAAGCCTGGGAGCTTGGTGACCATCTCTGGACAAAATATGACGAGAAATTTTAAATCTATGATATAAAAAATAAAACAAAAACCACAGATTTACAGATGAAAATTATTTAATAACAATTTGTGAATCTGTGGCAATTTTTCGATTTCTACCTTTTCCAAAGTTCAAAAATTTAAAAAAGTTTATTTCAACAGGAATGTTTTCTGTATTTACTTTTCAAAAAATATAAACAGCGAATTTTCTTGTACATATTAAATGTAATCTGCCCTTTCAGGGCGCTCTTTTCACACTCAAACATTTTAATCCCGAGGCGCTGCCATCGGGCTGAATTAAAATGGGCTTTCAGCCCGCTTTACAAAAAAATACTGACGAAATAAATTACAACCCACAAGGTTTTTAAAACCTTGTGGGTTTTTAAATACATCAAAATAAATTTAAAAGTACAAGAAACCGAATGACCCTGATGAAATATTCAGTAAACTGAATTTCACAGGGTAAACCAATGATGAAATATTCAGTAAACTGAATTTTAGGGCAAACCATAAAATGACAATTGAATGACATACAAAATATAATTGAATGTCTATTCAATGATAATCGTTACATAATCTTAAAAATTTCACGCCCTGAAAGGTCAGGTTAAAAAATATATCAAAATTAAATTTCTAATTTTTATCTTTTTCAAAGATTATTATAACAAAAATGATTTCTTTGGATACTTTTCAAAAAATATAAACAGCGCATTTTCTTGT
>JAGGUV010000060.1 GCA_021158345.1 Bacteroidales bacterium | reverse complement strand
TGTTTTTGTGTCAACACCTCTGTATTCTAAAAGCCCGGGATTACCGCTACACGCAGCATCAACACATATTGTGTTTTTATCAGGTACTCCAATATTTGTTTTTCCGTTTTTTTCAATAGTATTTTTATTTACATTTTTATAGATATATTTCGCAGGGGAATTTTTAAAAGCCTCCTCAGCAAGAGCAAGACTTGGAAAAGATTTATATTTAGCTCCCCGATACCCTTTTATCTGCTTCTCACATTCTTTCCATTCTGTAAAAATTCCACGTTTTCTTCCTTCCCAAACTACGTAATATTTCTTTTTAGCCATTAATCTGTTTTTATTAAATATTTACAAAAATATTAAAAAGATTGATTGGTAAATTAAACTAAAAAATCTTTGAAGAAGAAAGGAATGGACAAAAAATTCTTTTTAAATCTAATCTCTTTACAAATAACAATCCCCACCTTTAGTCTATCTCAAAATTGAAAAGCTGATGATAAAACAAATCTTTCATCAATTTTGCCTTTTGATAGAAGCCAATCTTCAAATTTGTAAAATCTTGATAATTATTATAATCACATATCCTCTGAAATAACAGGTCCCGCTACTTTTGCTGTCGCCTGTCTAACGTACCTTGGCAGACAGGTTCAACAATGCATATAAAAATTGTAGATGATAGTGCTATGGAGTTTTTATATGTTTAGATGTTAGGGGCTGTGCTTTATTCTATTTTTATTAATTTTCCTGTAGCAATTTCTTTGCCGTTATTTGTTAGTCTGTAAAAATGAATTCCTGAATTGAGTTGATCTCCATGAATAATTATTTTGTCAGAGTTGATATTCTCGATTTCTATAACTATTTGTCCTGTTCCGCTAATAATTTGAAGTCGATAGATTTGTGAACTTGAATAATCAAATTTTAATTCTGTAGATTGAGAAAACGGATTTGGATAAACAGAGTGTTTTATTTGTTCACTATTTTCTTTAAGTCCTACAGTGTTTATAAAACAATTGTCAAAAAATTGTGATTGATATATTAACTCGTCATTTTCATGGCAACAACTTAAATCATAATACATGTCCATGATGCACTGATATACACCCACATAAACTAAACCGTAAAGGCTTCCGATTCCAGATATCCATTGCTCTCCATCAGCGAAATTGAATCTTTGCTTTTGTTCACCATTTTCCAATGTAACTGTATCAATTGAAGTAACTACTAATTCGATTGGGCAGCCAGAGCATCCTATAGAATTGTGTATTGTATTAAAAGTGTCTCCAACTGCTAAGTTAAAATCATAAAGCATCTCTTCTGTTTCATTAGCGTAGAGATAAAAGAATACTTGGTTTTCAATCTCTCTCATTGCTCCATAATTACTCCAAGTGTTTAGTGTTGTATCGTACGTTGCATAAAGTTTTTTGTATTCAAGTTGTTCAATTATAGTGTCTCCCATTATTATGAAAGTTTGGGTTTTACAACCACCAAAGTTCATGCATTCAACTACGTTCCATGTTTTGTTTTCTTGAATAAATGTCTGACTATTGGCAAAAAAAGTCAGTGCCATTAATGCCGTAATTAATATTGTCTTTTTCATAATTATTGAGTTTTTTGTTAGCATTGCAGGTAACATCACTGGATCAACATCGGTTGTTGATATATCCGTTTGTTCCGAATTAAATCTATCATAACTCAAAGCCGTCCAACGGATTATCAATTTAGTTAAGAACTTTTTTCATAATCTGTATATAAATTTCAGTTGTTTTAATATATCACCATAAATCCGCAAGGATTTTTTTAGTGTAATAGAATGAATGGATTATATATAAAATCGTTTACCTATTTTTAGTGATACAAAATTCGTGTCAATTAGTGAAATTCGTGTCCAAATATAATCTGCTTGCGGATTTATGGTATCATATTTTAACATTTATTAACTAATTTTTAACATCTTTTAATATCATTTAACATTTATGTAGGTTTTTCTGTATTATCTTTGTACACTAATAAAATATATAAAAATGAAAGTCCAAAAAAACATTAAAAATTATAGTTTAATATTAATTATCCCATTTTTATTGTTTTGTGGTATTAATAAGTTGAATGCTTCAACAGCAGACTCCACAAAAAAAATTATTAAAATTAAAACAATAAAAATAATCAATAATGACACAACTATTAATGAAAAAACAATAAATATATCAGACGATAAATTTATGTTTTATAATGATAGTACAGGCAAATTTAATATAAATATTTTTATGCCTGAAGATTTATTTTCTGATTTTAATAAAAATTTTAAAAATTTCGCTGATTTTTTTAAATATAACCTGCCTAAAAATTTTGATATTGATTCAACTATTGGTATTGATTCAACTATTTATATTGATTCAATTATTAATATTGATTCAATTATAAAAAAGATTAAAACCATTGACTATGATTCATTATTCCAATCTCATAAAATTAAAATGAAAAATTTTAATGACTCTATTTGGGAAAAATTATCTAATATTCAATTTAATATCGACAGCAATTTCTATAAATTTGAGTTCAACTTTGATGATGTTGATTCCACTTTAAAAAATGCAGAAAAAAAATTGAATCTTATTAAAATGAAAACATTCCCACACAAAAAGATAATAAAAATACAAGACCTTGAGAGTCCTAACTCAAAAGATAGTTTTCTGAAAAATATTAAAGTTAACGCAGACGATGGTGTCGTAATCCTGAAAATTGATTTCAATAAAATTGACAAAAAAACTTATATAAAACTTTATGATAAAGATAAAAAAATTATCCATGAAGAAATTATAAAAAAAACAACAGGTAATACAAGCCGCAGATTCGACCTGAAAACTGATATATTTTATTTGACAATAAAACAGGGAAAAACAATTTTTAGAAAAAAAATCACAATCGAATAGTTTAGTTTTAGTTTATATATATATTTTTTAGTGCTTAAAAAGTGTAGTAAAAATTTTTACTACACTTTTTTTTTAAAATTATAAACTTAATTTTGTATTATATTTATTATTTAAATCTTAAAATTTTTCATTATGTCAGACATTAAAATAGATATTACAAATATTTTTGATTTTGTTCCCGAATCAAAAATTATTTCCATGCAGGAACAAATAAGTAAATGCCATAAAACAATAATCAATAAAACAGGCAAAGGCAATAACTTTTTAGGTTGGGTTGACCTGCCTGAAAAATTAGATATTGATTTGTTAAAAGATATTGAAACTGAAGCTAAAAGGATTCAAAATATTGCTGAAGTGTTTGTTGTAATAGGCATAGGCGGTTCATATCTTGGCGCCAGAGCTGTTATTGAAGCTTTAAGTCATAACTTTGCTAATATTCTTGACGATAAAAAAAAGCCTAAAATCCTTTATGCAGGAAATAATATTTCAGAAGACTATCTTTCAGATTTATTGGATGTTCTTGATAAAAAAGACTATGCACTAACAGTAATTTCAAAATCAGGAACTACTACTGAGCCTGCCATAACATTTCGTATATTAAAAAAACATCTCGAAAAAAAATATGGTAAAGACAATGCTAAAAAAAGAATTATTGCAATTACTGATAAAGAAAAAGGAGCTTTAAAAAAATTATCTTTAAAAGAAAATTATAAAACTTATATCATCCCCGATGATATTGGTGGCAGATACTCCGTTCTCACTCCTGTTGGACTTTTGCCTATTGCTGTTGCAGGATTTGATATTCACAAATTATTTGAAGGTGCTAAAACTATGCGAAATATTTCACTGTCATCTTCAGACCTTAATCTTAATCCTGCGGCAATGTATGCAGCTGCCAGAAATGCCCTTTATATTAATGGTAAATCAATAGAAATAACTGTAAACTTTCAACCCAATATGGTTTTTTTTACTGAGTGGTGGAAACAATTATTCGGCGAAAGCGAAGGAAAAGAAAATAAAGGAATATTTCCTGCAGGCGTGAGTTTTACTACTGACCTGCACTCAATGGGACAATACATACAACAAGGTGTAAGAAATATTTTTGAAACTGTTATCTCAATAGAAAAATCTCAAAAAAATTTAAAAATTCCTTATGACAATGATAATCTTGACGGACTAAATTATATTGCAGATAAAAACATTGATTATGTAAATAAAATGGCAGAATTAGGAACAAGACTCGCTCACGTTAAAGGCGGAGTGCCAAATATTTCTATTTCAATACCTGAAATTAATGAATTTTATTTAGGACAACTGATATATTTTTACGAATTTGCCTGTGCTATAAGTGGATATTTTCTCGGCGTTAATCCTTTTGATCAACCCGGCGTGGAAGCATATAAAAAAAACATGTTCGCTCTTTTGGGAAAACCAGGTTTTGAAAAAGAAACAGAAGCCTTAAAAAAAATATAAACCACAGAATTATAAAAATATATAAAAACATAAACATATGAATTTCCTTGAATTAATAAAAATCAGGCAAAGTGTTAGAAAATATTCTGATAAAAATGTTGAAACAGAAAAAATAGAAAAATGTATTGAGGCAGCACGATTAGCACCCTCAGCAAGCAATGCTCAACCGTGGAAATTTATTGTCGTCAATAATCCTGAACTAAAAAATAAAATTGCTAATGATACTTTTAGTACAGTAGTCCCTTTTAACAAATTTACTTTGCAAGCTCCTGTTATTATTGTTGTTACAATAGAAAAACCCAATGTTATGTCAATGATTGGTTCCAGGTTAAAAAATAAAGAATACAAGCTAATAGATATTGGAATAGCAACGGAACATTTTTGCCTTCAGGCTACTGAATTAGGACTTGGCACTTGTATTTTAGGCTGGTTTAATGAAAATAAAATTAAAAAAATCTTAAATATCCCTAAAAAGAAAACTATCGGGGTATTAATCACTTTGGGATATCCTTGCAACGAATATATTATAAGAGACAAAAAACGTAAAAATACAGATGAAATAAGAACTTATAATAAATATTAACCCCTGAAATTTTAAAAATTTTCATACAAGACTTTTTTTATCACCTTGGGGAAAAAATTATATTCCAAGCTATGCACCCGCTTAGCAAGAGTTTCAGGCGTGTCATTATTTTTAACTTCACATTTCTTCTGAAAAATTATATCTCCCTCATCATAATTTTTATTTACATAATGTATTGTTATGCCACTATATTCATCTCCTGACGCAATTACAGCATCATGTACTTTTTTGCCATACATACCTTTTCCTCCATACTTAGGTAACAAGGCAGGATGAATATTAATAATTTTTTTAGGAAAAACATTTAAAATGTTTTCGGGAATTTTTAATAAAAAACCTGCAAGCACAATAAAATCAATATCATACTCTTTTAATTTATTTAAAACTATATTTGAATTTTTGAGCTCAGTTTTATTAAAAATAAAACAAGGTATATTCAATCTTTTTGCCCGTTCAATAACATAAGCATATTCATTATTAGTTAAAATAATTTTTATTTCTACATTATTATTATCCTTAAAAAAATTAATGATATTTTCAGCATTAGAGCCGTTTCCAGAAGCAAATATTGCAATATTTATAGACATAATTTTTTAACAAAAATATTTTTTTATAAAACTTATAAAAATAATAAAAAAATATATTAAAAAAATAAAATTTTAACGGGGTTCTATTTTCTTAATAATCAATTAATTATCCATAATAATGATATTTTTTTTTACTATTTATTTGTTTTTAAAGTTATAAATATATTTCTTTGCAAGCTGTTAAACTTTAAAACATAATAATTATGACAGAGATTGAAAACAAAGTAAAAGCGATTATAGTAGAGAAACTCGGCGTTGACGAGAAAGAAGTTACTACTGAAGCTAGTTTCACTAATGATTTAGGTGCAGACTCACTTGACACAGTGGAATTAATTATGGAATTCGAAAAAGAATTTAACATTGCTATCCCTGACGAAAAAGCTGAAAAAATCAGTACAGTTGGTGATGCAATTTCATACATTAAGGACAACACTGAAAATTAGTAATTTATATTACTTAAAAAAATGAATCTTAAAAGAGTTGTTATTACAGGTATCGGGGCTATAACTCCACTAGGCAACACTGTTGAGGAAACTTGGCAGGGTATGCTTAATGGAGTTAGCAGTGCTGGTAAAATTACGCATTTTGATACAACAAATTTCAAAACAAAAATAGCCTGTGAAGTTAAAAATTTTGACCCTTTAAATTATTTTGAGAGAAAAGAAGCAAGAAAATATGATCTTTATTCTCAATATGCATTAGTTGCTGCACAGGAAGCGATTAAAAACAGTTCTCTTGATTTAGAAAAAATCAATCTTGACAGAGCAGGAGTAATTTGGGCATCGGGAATTGGAGGAGTCAGTACTTTTTTTAAAGAAATCACAGATTATGCAAAAGGTAATGGCATACCAAGATTCAACCCTTTCTTTATTCCTAAAATGATTGTAGATATTGCCTCAGGATTGATTTCAATAAAATTTGGATTTAGAGGTCCCAATTTTACTACAGTTTCAGCATGTGCTTCTTCTGGTAATTCATTTGTAGATGCATATAACTATATTCGTTTAGGGAAAACTGATGTCTTTATAACAGGAGGCTCAGAAGCTGCTATTAATGAAAGCGGCATAGGTGGTTTTAACGCTATGAAAGCTATTTCTACACGTAATGATGACCCAAAAACAGCATCACGTCCTTTTGATAAAGACAGAGATGGCTTTATCCTTGGCGAAGGTGCTACAGCACTTATCTTAGAAGATTTAGACCATGCTGTTAAAAGAAATGCAAATATTATCTGCGAAGTTGCCGGCTGTGGTTTATCCGCCGATGCTTATCACATAACATCTCCTCATCCTGAAGGTAATGGTGCTTATAATTCCATGAAAAATGCTATTGAAGATGCAAATATGTCTGTCAATGATATTGAACATATCAACAGTCACGGAACATCTACTTATTTAGGAGATATTTCTGAAGCCAAAGCTATTGTCAGACTTTTTAAAGAGCATGCTTATAGTATTAATATTAATTCTACAAAATCTATGACAGGACACCTTTTAGGTGCTACAGGAGCTACTGAAGCTGCTGCAACTGCTCTTAGTGTTTATAATGATATTATTCCGCCTACTATTAACCATTTTACTGATGACCATAAAATTGATAATAAACTTAATTTTACTTTTCATAAGGCTGTAAAAAGAAATATCAATGCTGCTATGTCTAACACTTTTGGTTTTGGTGGTCATAATGTTTCTATAATATTAAAAAAATATTCTGAATAAAAAATTTTGAATTTATATTATCACTTATTATCAATATTTCGAAAAAATAACAGTAAAAAATATCTATATCTATCGATAAAAAATATTTTTGGGTTCTATCCCAAAAATATTTTCCTTTATCAGCTTGCATTAAGACATAAATCTGTATCAAAAGAAAATATTGCAGGTAAAAAAATTAATAATGAACGCCTTGAATATCTTGGCGATGCTATTCTTGGAGCTGTTGTCGCTGACTTTCTTTTTAAAAAATTCCCTTATAACGATGAAGGCTTTTTAACGGAAATGAGATCTAAAATTGTTAGCAGAGCTTCTTTAAATAAATTATCTCAAAAAATAGGCCTTGACCAACTGATAAATTTAGACCATAATTCACACAGCATTTACCGTTCAATAAATGGTGATGCCTTTGAGGCTTTTGTAGGAGCATTATACATTGACAGAGGTTATAATTTTACTAAAAAAATTATTGTCAACAGAATTATTAAAAATAATTTTAATATTGATGAATTAATAAATTCAGGAATAAATTACAAAAGCAGACTCATTGAATGGAGCCAGAAAGAAAAGAAAACTGTTGATTTTAATGTAGTTAAAGAAACAGGTAACGGCTATAAAAAGCAATATTTTGTTGAAGTTGTCATTGATAATAAAACATTTGCAATAGGTTGTGACTTCTGCATTAAAGGAGCTGAAAAACTTGCTTCTGAAAAAGCCTTCAAAATTTTATTCCCGGAAGATTAATCTTTCTTATTTTTTTTTCTATTTTCGTTTAATTATTACTTTGTTTTTTTATGACCAAAAAAATCATTCTAAATATTGACCTTTGTCAGGAATATAAAATTATTGCAATTTCCTGTCACTTGAAATATTATAAACTGACTTATTATATTAATAATTTATTCGGTTTTAATCTTACAAAATTACAAAACCTGGTTTTTAATGATAATGCTAATTTTAACATCTTTTACTTTAACGATGCTGAAAATTTTAGAACCTATTATCTTATTTCAAATAAAGGGGAAAAAGGGTTCTTATTTAGAAAATTAAAAAATATTGACTATTTTTTCTTCATAAAAAGTCAGATTACAAATAAACAAAAACAGACATTAATAAACAATATAAAAAAAATCCCTAGTGTATTAACAGCATTTGAAATAGACATGGGAAATATCAAAGGTATTAATGATATTCTGATTGATATCGAAAATCAAATTTATACATCTTTTAAAAAATAAAATATCTTGAAAACAAAAATTGTAGCAACAGTAGGTCCTGCCTCTTCTTCAAAAGAAACCCTAAAAAAAATGATTCTCGCAGGAGTAAATGTATTCAGATTAAACTTTTCTCACGGAGAGTATCACGAACATTTAAAAATTATTAAAAATATTAAGGAATTAAATAAAGAGCTAAACACACACATTGCCATGCTTGCAGACCTGCAAGGCCCTAAAATCAGAATCGGCCAGGTAAAAAATAATGGCATAAACCTCAAAAAAAATCAGGAGATAATATTTACTACTGATGAAAATAATAAAGACGATAATAAAATTTTTATCAATTATAAACATTTTCCTAAAGATGTTAAACCAAAAGAAAAAATATTAGTTAACGATGGAAAAATTTTATTTGAAATAATTTCAACAGACAGAAAAAAAATAGTAAAAGCAAAAGTTCTTGTTGAGGGAATTCTTAGTTCAAGAAAAGGTGTTAACCTGCCAAATACAGCTATTTCATTACCCTGCTTAACAGAAAAAGATTTTAAAGATATTGAATTTATTGTAAAAAATAAATTTCAATGGATAGGGCTTTCCTTTGTCCGTTCTGCTTCTGATATTATAGAACTAAAACAAACAATCGAAAAATATAAAATTGAAAAACATCCTCTTATTATTGCAAAAATTGAAAAATCAGAAGCTTTGAAAGATATTGATAATATCATAAAAGAATCTGATGCACTTATGGTTGCCAGGGGAGATCTTGGTGTTGAAATACCTCTCGAACAACTTCCTTTAATTCAAAAAATGATTGTGAAAAAATGTCTCAAAGCATCAAAGCCAACTATTATTGCTACACAGATGATGGAAGGTATGATTACTAATATTATTCCTTCACGTGCCGAAGTTAATGACGTTGCTAATTCAGTACTTGATGGTGCTGACGCTTTAATGCTTAGTGGAGAAACATCTGTGGGACAATTCCCTGTTGAAGTTGTAAAAACCATGAAAAAAATTATTGATAATATTGAATCATATACTGATATCTATTACAAACATTATGTACCACAACAGATTATTCATGAAGAAAGATTTATTTCAGATTCAATATTATATAATGCCTGCGAATTGGCTCAGCAATCCAATGCAAAAGCTATTATTGCAATGACTTATTCGGGCTACTCTGCTTATAAAATATCAAGTCAAAGACCTAAATCAAAAATTTATATTTTTACTAATAACCATTCTTTGCTCAGCAAACTGAATTTAGTATGGGGTGTAGAAGGTTTCTATTATAATAAATTTATCAGCACTGACAATACTATTGAAGACATAAAAAAGAAATTACAATTAGAGAAAAAAATTGAAAAAGGCGATCTTGTAATTAATGTTGCAAGTACACCAATTAAAAAACTGGGGAGAACAAATATGCTCAAATTAAGTTATGTAGATTAAATTTGCTAACTTCTTTTTACGTTAAAACTTTATTTAAAAATATCAACAATATCCTGTCCTTTATCAATAAAACATGATTTTATACCTAATTTTTCGGATTCCATAAAATTTTGTATTGAATCATCAATGAACAAAGTCTCCTCAGGTATTAAATCATTATCTTTAATAAGAAACTCAAAAATTTTTCTGTCAGGTTTTTTCATCCCTATATAAAATGAAAAATAAGCCTTATTGAATAAATCGGATAAATTGTATTTATATTTATCAAAAAACATTTTATTGTAAAATTTATAATGTATTTCATTAGTGTTACTCAATAAAAAAATACTATGTTTTTTTCGTAATTTTTTGAGCAATCTAATTCTTTCATCAGGGATATCAATAATAATTTTATTCCAGGCAAAATCTATTTCCTCATCAGATAAATTAAAATTGAATAATTCTCTTATTTTGTTTCTGAAAAAATCAGGAGAAATAAAACCTTTTTCAAAATCATCGAATAATGTAATTTGTTGTGATTGAGAATAGATATAATCAAAATTTACGACATTAAAATTTTTAAATTCTTTAACACAAGCGAAATAATCAATATTAATGATAACACCACCAAAATCGAAAATGATATTTTTTATCCCCGACAAAATATTACTGTTGTTTTTTATTTTCATTAAAATATATTTTTTTTTAAATAGTATTTGTATATTAAATACAAATATGTAAATTTGCAAACTCATTTCCTAATAATTTTTGGGAAAAAATTAATAAATAAATTTTGGGGCCTATAGCTCAGTTGGTTAGAGCACTTGACTCATAATCAAGTGGTCCCTGGTTCGAGTCCAGGTGGGCCCACAAAATAAAAGAAGCATTTGATTTAATGCCACTTTTAAACTCCCCAAAATGTATTATGTATATATTCTCTATTCAAATTCCCAAAACTCATATTATATTGGACAAACTTTAGATATAGAACAACGAATTAATGAGCATAATTCAGGAAAATATTCCGGCTCTTTTACTAAAATCGCTACTGATTGGAAATTATATTTCAAGATTACTTGTAAGAGCAGAACTCAAGCTATTAAAATTGAAACACATATTAAAAAAATGAAAAGCAGGAAATACTTAGAAAATTTGAAATTGTATCCCGGAATTTCTGAAAAACTATTATCTAAATATTCTTAATCAAGTGGTCCCTGTTCCGATGGCCATCGGAACGAGTCCAGGTGGGCCCACAAAATAAAAGAAGCATTTGATTTAATGCTACTTTTAAACTCCCCAAAATGTATTATGTATATATTCTCTATTCTAATTCTCAAGACTCATATTATATTGGGCAAACTTTAGATATAGAATGCCTAATTAATGACCATAATTCAGGAAAATATTCCGGCTCTTTTACTAAAATCGCTACTGATTGGAAATTATTTTTCAAGATTACTTGTAAGAGCAGAACTCAAGCTATTAAAATTGAAACACATATTAAAAAAATGAAAAGCAGAAAATACTTAGAAAATTTGAAATTGTATCCCGGAATTTCTGAAAAACTATTATCTAAATATTCTTAATCAAGTGATCCCTGTTCCGATGGCCATCTTTTAGTTATGTTCTTTTTTGTTTTAAATTTTTTTATCATAATATATAATTTATTATATATGTACTTATTAACACATTAAATATTTCCGGTATTTATTTTTTTGTTTGTTTTAATAGTATTAATGAATTTATCTTTTTGTATTTTTGTATTAAAAAACACACACAAAATATGTTAATAATAGGAATAGCAGGAGGCTCAGGCTCTGGAAAATCAACAGTAGTAAAAAAAATCGTTGCAAATTTACCGGAAAATTCAGTAACAATAATACCACAGGATGCTTATTATAAAGATAACGGTCATCTTTCGGAAGAAGCCAAAAGAAAAATAAATTTTGACCACCCATCTTCCATTGAGTTTGATCTTTTGACAAAACACATAGATTTGCTGATGCAGAATAAGCCTATTGAAATGCCTATATATTCATATTTGACATGTGCACGTTCAAAAGAAACAATAGAAGTACAGCCTACAAAAATTATTATTGTTGAGGGCATTCTTATTCTTACAAATCCTGAATTAAGAGAAAGATTTGGAATTAAGGTCTTTGTTGATGCTGATGCTGATGAAAGATTAATCCGAATAATTTTTAGAGATATGCAGGAAAGAGGGAGATCTTTACAGCAAGTATTAAGTCATTATTCAGATTTTGTTAAACCTATGCACCTCCAATTTATTGAACCTTCAAAACGATATGCTGATATTATTATTCCTCAAGGAGGTAGAAATTATATTGCTATTGACATCCTTACTTCAAAAATAAAAATGAATTTAAACGATCAAAAATAAAATTTCTATGAGTTTAAAAATCAACAAAAGAATAATTTTTACATATTCTATTTTTATTGTAATTATTGCATACCTGCTTTATTCCAATTCAAATTTAGAGAAAAATAACAGTACAAATAACAACACATATAATGGCAAAAAGGCAAAATATGTATTTTATTTTATTGGTGATGGAATGGGTATACCCCAGGTAAACGCAGCAGAAGCTTATCTTGCAGCAAATTCAGATATAATAGGAATAAAAGAATTAAACATAAGCCATTTCCCGGCACAGGCATTATTTACAACTTATGCAGAAAACAGATATATCACAGGATCTGCTGCAGCAGCTACAGCTCTCGCAACAGGTCATAAAACTACTATTAACACTATCTCTATGGATGGTTCAAGACAAAGACCTCTTAAAACCATTGCAGAAATAGCTAAGGATAATGGTATGAAAGTAGGCATTATCACTTCTGTTTCTATTGACCATGCCACACCTGCCTGCTTTTATGCTCACCAGCCTTTAAGAAGTAAATATTATGAAATTGGCATTGACCTTGCCAACAGCAATTTTGATTTTTTTGGTGGCGGCGGTTTTAAAAGCCCTGCAGGAAAAAACAATAAAAAAATTAATTCTATTGAGCTTGCCAAAAAAAACGGATATAAATATGTTAACACAAAAGAAGATTTTAATAAATTAAATAATTCTTCGGGAAAAGTCATTGCAGTAAGCCCAATACTCGCCAATGGCAAAGCTTTAAGATATGCAATAGACCAAAATAAAGATGATATTACTTTGGCTGATTTTACTTCAAAAGCTATTGAAGTACTTGACAATGAAAAGGGCTTTTTTCTAATGGTAGAGGGCGGAAAAATTGACTGGGCATGTCATGCTAACGATGCTGCTACTGTTATTCATGAAGTTATTGACTTTGATGCAGCTGTCGGGAAAGCTATTGATTTTTATAAAAAACATCCAAAAGAAACTTCTATTGTTGTGGTTGGAGACCATGAAACCGGGGGTTTGACAATTGGTTTTGCAGGGACAAAATATGAATCATCTTTTAAACTTATTAATAATCAGAAGGTTTCTTTTGAGGGGTTTAATAAAATTTTAAGTAAATACAAAAAAAATCATAATAAAAGCAATGCTAAATTTTCTGATATTTTAGCTTTGTTAAAAGAAAACTTCGGTTTGGGAAACAAAAATTTAGAATTATCAGAATATGAATTATTCAGATTAAAGGAGGCTTTCAATCAAAGTATTAATAAAAAAAATATAAAACCAAAAAATATTCACGAAAATACTTATTTGCTTTATGGTGGTTATGAGCCTATAACAGTTACAGCTACTCACATTTTAAATCAAAAAGCCGGTATTGCCTGGACAACATATTCTCATACCGGAACACCTATCCCTGTTCGTGTGATGGGTGTTGGACAAAATGTTTTTAAAGGGTATTTCGATAATACCGACATACCAAAGAAAATGCTTAACATAATGGGCATAAAACAAAAATTATCAGAAAAATAAATTTAAAAATTTTTTAGCAAGTGTTTAAAAAAATCTTAGGCTCAATAAATATTAAAGATAAGTATAATGATATATCTTTCCTGATTTTATTGTCAATAATTATTTTATTAATATTTTGGTTCCCTATTGATTTTGAGAATAAAAAAAATGATGACTCCATAAGAGTAAAAGGTATAATAACAGAAGTTGACAATACTAATGTACAGCAATTTGAAATTGTTAAAACCGGGTCACAAGCAATAAAAGCGAAAATTTTAAAGGGAAAATTTAAAGGTAAAAATATCACAGCTGTAAACAATTTGCTTGGCAGACTGGAATTTGACAAAATATTTGTAAAAGGCGAGAAAGTTCTTATTGTATTAAACCTTAACAAGGAACATAATAAAATTATTGCAGCTAATGTTATTGATCATTACAGAATTAATATTGAAATAATTCTTTTACTGATTTTTATATTATTTATTTTAATATTTGCAGGATGGACAGGGTTCAAAGCTGTTTTTTCGTTTCTTTTCACTGCAATAATAATTTGGAAAATTCTTTTACCTTTATTTTTACAGGGTTATAATCCAATTTTTATTTCATTACTGATATTGTCATTTATCACTTCAGTAATAATATTTTTAATAGGCGGATTTACCAAAAAAGGCTTAGTGGCATTTTTAGGAGCTATTACAGGTGTTGCTTTAACATGTTTATTTTCATTGATATTTGGCAAACTATTTCATATTAACGGTGCAATAAAACCTTTTACAGAAACTTTACTTTATTCGGGCTTTGCTCATCTTGACATAACTCAAATTTTTCTTTCAGGAATTTTTATTGCTTCTTCAGGTGCTGTTATGGATATTGCTATGGATATTGCCGCATCTCAAAACGAAGTGATATTTAAAAAACCCAATATCAGCAGAAAAAATCTTATATTATCTGGTTTTTCTGTTGGAAAAGCTGTTGTTGGAACTATGACTACCACTTTATTACTTGCCTATTCCGGCGGTTTTACTGCTTTGCTTATGGTTTTTATTGCTCAAGGAACTCCTATAATGAATATTTTTAACATCAACTATGTTGCTGGAGAAATTCTGCATATTCTTATCGGCAGTTTCGGCCTTGTTTTGGTTGCTCCTTTAACTGCTATATTTGGAGGATTTATTTTTATTAAACACAATAATACTTCTAATAAAATTGAAGTTTTTTAAATTGATTTTAATTTCTTTATTTTTTTATTTCCAATAAAAATTGAATATTTTTTTTATTTTTGAATAATAAATATTCTTGTCTATTTAATTTTTTTATTTCTTTATGAAAAAAAATTTTTTCTATTTGTTTATTTTAATGTGCTTTATTTTATTCAGTTGCAACAATATAAACAAAAAAAGAGAAATAAATATTTTGCCTAAGCCTCTTTTAATAGAACAAAAAAGCGGAGACTTCCATTTAAATAAAAATATTAAAATTGCATTTAACGGAGATGAAAAAATTCTTGAAATAATAAAATATTTTAATAATAGTATTGATTCTTTAACAGGCTATAAATTAAAATATGAAAAAATAATTTCAGAAAATAGTAGAAAAAAACATATACTCTTTAAAATAATAAAAGATAATTTTTTAGGCAAAGAAGGATATTATCTTAATGTTGATAAACATACAATAAAAATCACGGCAAATGATTATGCGGGATTGTTTTATGGTGTGCAGTCGTTATTGCAGCTTATGCCTCCTGAAAAAAAATTTAAAAATGAAATTCCGATACCTTGTGTAAAGATAAAAGATAAGCCTGTATATTCGTGGAGAGGCATGCATCTTGATGTGTCACGGCATTTTTTCCCTAAAGAATTTATTAAAAAATATATTGACATTATTGC
>JAGGUV010000062.1 GCA_021158345.1 Bacteroidales bacterium | reverse complement strand
TTTTGTTTTTTTAAAATAAATCCTCGAATCTTCGGGGTTGCCCGAACGTGGTCCCATAGTCATCAAACCCTTAACTTTTATAAATTTTAGCTCAGCCATTTTTTTTACTACATCTTCCACAACATCGTATTCAGGAGGCAAACCCGATTTTGTAATTTCACTGCCAATGTTTATTTCAATTAAGGCTTCAATAATTTTATTAATTCTTTCGGCACGTTTATTAATGGCAACAGCTTTTTCGAATGAGTCAATAGTTTGAACAACATCAACAATAGGCAGAAGTTTATTAATTTTATTTTTTTGTATGCTGCCAATCATATGCCATTTCACTTTTTTGTTGTAATCGCCCAAAGCATTATACATTGCCTCAAATTCCTGCACATAATTCTCTCCAAGGTCAGTAGCACCTGCATCAATTACTTCTTTTATTTCTTCAACAGTTCTTTTTTTGGCTGCCAACACAATTTTAACATTCTCGGGAATTTCTCTTCTGATTTTTAAATAATTATCTTTTATACTCATAATTAATATGTTTTTTTTATTTTGTAAAAACTATTTTTGCTTTACAAAGTTCTTTATTATCAAATTTTCTTTTAATAATCTGATAATATATCAAAGGCTTCTCAGATATTTTTTCATAACTGATAATAATCTCATCACCAAAACGAGCCTGTGAAATATAATTCATCTCAAACAAACCAATATTTTTCCCTGTCATCATTTCTGATGATAAACTGTCAGCTATCCATTGAATATATTTAATATTATTTACATGTTTATTAATATCAATATCGCTAAATCGGACAGGAAAAGATTTATTTTCGTTTTTTAATTCTTTAAATTTCAGCTTTTCAGTCTTATCATTAATAATACATTTATCAATAAATTTAATATAATCATTAACAAAAGGTTCCACATTTGAAACAGTTTTTGTATTAATATCATAAACAATCCATGCAGTTCTGGCTGCAGAAATAATTTCATTGTTTTTATCAAGGATATGAAAATCACGATACGAAAACAATCTGTCAAAGGAGTTAACCCATGTATTAATTTTTATAGTTTCGTCTAATTCAGGTTGTTTAAAAATTTTCAACTTCAACCTCGACAACATCCACACTTTATTTTCCTTAATAAGATTTGAATATCCTGCTTTAAAAAAAGCGGCATGACTAGTGGCACTTTGCTGAAAAAAACCACATAACGACCATATCGTAAGCTTGTTATTTAAATCTACATTAAATGTTTTTATTTTATATTCTTCTTCCCAGATACCAATATTTTTCATGTTTTATAAGATAAAATTATTATTGCAAAACTAAAATTAATTTATATAATCAACAGATTAAATTATTAATAATAAAAAGCTGTAGTTTTGTTCGCATAAATAAAAAATCATTAAAAAAACATGAATATTACAAACCCTGAACTTATAGTTACTGATTTGGATGGGACTCTTTTGCAGGACAATCAAGTTATCAGCAAAAAAGATATTGAGACATTGCAATATTTAAAACATAAAAACATTTACAGAGTTATAGCAACAGGCAGGTCTGTTTTTTCAGCAAAAAAAGTTCTTGATGATGACTTTCCTATTGATTATCTGATATTTTCTTCAGGTGCAGGCATATTAAACTGGAAGACTAAAAAATTAATATTTTCTGAAAATTTAATTAAGGAAAAAATTAAAACCATATCAGATATTCTTATCTCTGAACAGATAGATTTTATGATTCATTATCCAATTCCTGATAATCATAAATTCAGATATTATAAAACAAATAAAAAAAACATTGATTTCGATAATCGATGTAAATTATACAAAGACTATGCTTCTGCTTTAGATATTAATAATTTTGGATTTGAAAAATCATGTCAGATAATAGCAATTTTTAATAATAATATTTCTGAATTCGAGAGAATAAAAGAAAAAATTTCATCTGAGGTTTCTGATATAAAAATAATCCGTGCCACTTCACCATTAAACGGAAAATCAATATGGATGGAGATATTTTCTGATAAAGTCTCAAAAGCAAAAGCTGCAAAATATTTATGCAAAATTCTAAATATTAACACCGAAAACACTCTTGGCATTGGCAACGATTATAACGACCTTGACCTGCTACATTGGGCTTCGCAAAGCTTTGTTGTTGCTAACGCACCCGAAGAATTAAAAAATAAATTCAAAAACACCGAAACAAATTCAAATAATGGTTTTACAAAAGCTGTTATGCACATATTAAATCAGGATAAAATTTAAATTTCCTCAAGATTTCTAAATGAAATTTTGCCTTATGAAATATTTTTTACCGGACAACAATGATTTATAATAAAAAATGAAATATAAATTATTTGCATTCGTTTATTACTAATACATTTATAAATAACTAAATATTAAAAATATTTATACAGTGTACATTTAAACAATAAATTTAACAAATTGGTACAAATTTTCCTTACAAATTTTAAAAAAAATATTATTTTTAAAAAATTTTTAAATACAATTTAAGCATGAGAAAGAAAATATTAATATTAAGTATATTAATTTGGTGTATTGGTTATGCAAATGCACAAAAAAAATGGAGTCTTGAAGAATGTATTAATTATGCATTTGAAAATAACATTCAAATAAAACAAAGTCAAATAAATACAGAAACAAACAAAGTAGATCTATTACAAAAGAAAATGAATATTTTACCGTCATTATCTGCTTCATCGTCACATATGATAAATTACGGTAATAAATTTGATATTTACACCAATCTATATACAAAGGGAACGGTAAAATCCGATAATTTTTCATTAAGTTCCAATATGAATTTATTTAGCGGCTTTCAACAAATAAATTCCATTAAACAATCTGCTTATGAATTAAAAGCAAGCAAATACAATTCAGATAAAATTCGTAATGACATGGCAATAGCCATTACAGGATATTATTTACAAATTCTTTACAGTAAGGAATTGGTTGATGTTGCTAAAGAACAGGTAAAAATTACTCATCAACAAATAGACAGGACAAAAAAACTTGTTGAAGCAGGGACACTGGCAAAAGGAAGTTTACTTGACATACAATCACAAAGTGCTACAGAAGAATTAAATCTTATAAATGCTCAAAATCAATTAAATATGGCATATTTAGATTTAATACAACTTCTTGATTTAAAATCTACTGATGATTTTGAAATACTTGAACCTGATATTAATATTGAGAAAAACTTAATAATAGATAAAACAAATAAAATATATTCTTCGGCTGTTAACATTATGCCTGAAATAAAAAGTGCAGAATTTTATTTAAAAAGTTATCAAAAAAGTGTAGATATTGCAAAAGGAGCAAGATACCCAAGTTTATCATTATTTGCTTCTTTAGAAACAAGATATTCCGATGCTAATAAAATAACTAATGTTCCTATTACTGATCCTAATTTTGGTAAAGTTATTTCTTTTAATGATCAGATAGACAATAACCTTTTTAAATATCTCGGAGTTTCTTTAAGTATTCCTATTTTTAATAAATATAACACTACATCAAACATTAAAAAAGCAAAACTTGCTGCTAATAATGCAGAATATTCATTACAACTGAAAAAAAATCAATTATTTAAAGATATAGAACAAGCTCATGCTGATGCTCTTGCTGCCTTTAAACAGTTTGAAGCATATGAAAAATCTCTTAAAGCTTTTGAAGAATCTTTTCATTACGCACAGCAAAAATTCAATATTGGTATGCTTAATTCTGTTGATTATAATATTTCTAAAAACAATTTTGCAAAAGCTAAATCAAATTTAATTCAAGCAAAATATAATTATTTATTTAAAATAAAAATTTTAGATTTTTACATTGGCAAACCATTGACAATATAAATTTATCTTAATATTAAAATAAAATTATATCATTAACAAATAACATTTTTAAAAAAATAAAAAAATGGGAAAAAAGAAAAAAATAATTATTATCTCAGCTGTAGTATTATTTATTATAATTATTATACTTTCTATTGGTAAGAAAAAAGGCTGGATAGGTGAAAAAGAAAAAATAAAAGTAGCCACCGAATTAGTAAAGAGAAGAAATATTACAGAAATTGTTTCAGCAAATGGGAAAATACAACCTGAAGAAGACATAAAAATAACCCCGTATATTTCAGGAGAAGTAGTAAAATTATATGTTAATGAAGGCGACAAGGTAAAAAAAGGAGACCTGTTAGCCGAAATTGACCCGAAAATATATTTATCGAATTACGAAAGGATGGAGGCAGCTTTAAACTCACAAAAAGCTAGTCTTGCCAGTTCAGAAGCGCGTCTTTTACAAGCAAAATCACAATTTGCAAAAGAAGAGCTTTCATTTAACAGAAATAAAAAATTATGGGAGCAGAACGTTATATCAAAAGCAGATTTTGAGGCTGCAAAATCAGCATATCAGGTTGCCAAAGCACAAGTTGCCTCTGCAGAACAAAATGTTAAAGCTGCAAAATATACTGTTAGCAGCTCTTTAGCATCATTAAAAGAAGCCAAAGAAAATCTTACACGTACTAAAATTGTTTCTCCTTCTGATGGTACTGTTTCAAAATTAAATGTAGAGCAAGGTGAACGTGTTGCAGGAGCTTCGCAATTTTCTGCTGGTACTGAAATTATGCGTATTGCAAACCTTAATGAAATGGAAGTTAATGTTGAAGTTAATGAAAATGATATTGTTAGAGTTAATCTTTTTGACACTTGCCTTATTGAAGTGGATGCTTATCTTAACAGAAAATTTAAAGGTATTGTAACAGAAATAGCAACTTCTGCCAATGTTACAGGTGTTAGCGCTGACCAAATCACTAATTTCAATGTAAAAATCAGAGTCTTAAAAGATTCATATTCTGATTTAATTGTAAACAGTAAATTCCCACCCTTACGTCCAGGTATGTCTGCTACTGTTGATATTCAAACACAAAAAGCTAATAATGTTATTACTGTACCTATTCAAGCTGTTACAACTCGTGCCGACACTACAGGAAAATTTAAAAATAAAACTAAAGAAAATGAATCAAAAGAATATAATCCTGATAAAAATGAAGAAGAAGAAATTAAAGAATATGTTTTTGTGTATGATAACGGTATTGCAAAATTACAAAAGGTAAAAACAGGTATTCAGGATAATATGTATATCCAAATTTTGGAGGGTCTTACAGAAAATCAAGAGGTTATTGTAGCTCCTTACAGAGCTGTTTCTAAAAAACTTAAAAATAATGACGAGGTTAAAAAAGTTGACAGAAAACTTCTTTTTACTAAGAAATAAACTAATATTTTTTTACTGATATTTTTAAAAACGTTGTAATTATAAATAATTTTGCAACGTTTTTTTATATAAACTAATTATGGCCTTAATATTAAATATAGATACAGCAACCCAAGTTTGTTCTGTAGCATTGGTAAAAGATGGAAAAACAATTATGCTGAAAGAGTCTTCTGAAAAAAATTCTCATTCATCGATTTTAACTTTATTTATTGATGAAATAATGAATAAAACTTCTACAAAGTACGAGCAACTCGATGCTGTAGCAGTCAGTAAAGGCCCGGGCTCATACACAGGATTAAGAATCGGTGTTTCATCTGCCAAAGGTTTATGTTTTGCTCTTGACATACCTTTAATTTCTGTTAGCACTTTGCAGGCAATGGCTTTTGGTGTATCTCAAAAAATGAAACAAAAATCAAAAGAAGACACTTTCTTTTGTCCTATGATAGATGCCAGAAGAATGGAGGTTTATGATGCTTTCTTTGATGTCAACAATAAAATGGTCAGAGATATTCAGGCTGATATTCTTGACGAGAATTATTTTGATAAATATAAAGAGACTGTATATTTTTTTGGTGACGGTGCTGCAAAATGCAAAGATTTGTTTTCACATAAAGAGAATATAAAATATTTAGCAGGTGTAAATGCTTCGGCTAAAAATATGGGTGAGATATCAGAGCAAAAATTTCTTAATAAAGATTTTGAAGATGTAGCACTTTTCGAGCCTTTTTATTTAAAAGATTTTATTGCAGGCAAACCTAAGGTTAAAGGGCTGTATTAAATTTGAATATTTACTTCAAAAACAATATACTCCCTCCATCGAAAATCTGCCCATCGTATAATTCAATAATTTTATAACCAAGATTTTCAAGAAAAGATTTAATAATTTCTTTTTCTTTATGATATTTCAAACTGCCAAGAATAAAAACTTTATCTTCGAAAACTCCACATCCTCCCTCAAAAAAACCATGCGAGAATCCGGGTAAAATAACTTCATCGGAAGAAACAAATAAAACATTTATTCCTTGAGATTTTAATTTTTTAAATATGCCTTTGTCTGATGTAATAAAATTATTATTTTTCAAAGGCAGCAAACTACATCGGCAATAGCCTTGTTTAACAGAAATTAAATTTTTATCTCTGCATCTGTCTAAAATAGCTTTATCAGTAATTTTTAAATTATGTATTAAAAAATTATTGTTTACAACAGCATTGTAGTAAGCAGTTTCAGGATATTTATTTTTTAAAAATTTTTCGCCTTTAATAAAATGTATTTTGTTTTCAAATAAGATGTTTAAATATTTATCAGGCAGATTCGGGGCAAGAATTAAATCATTATCTGTTTTACAAAAAAATATATCAGGATGACCTGAAATACTTTTATAAGTGATATTTTCAGTTTCAAGCTGAATAATTTCACCAAAGTCAGATAATTTAATTTTAGCCTTTTCAGGGATTTTTTTATCAACAACAATCAGCATAATAGGTTCTGTTTTTCAAAGATTTATCGCGTTTAAAGCTAACTTTTTTAAAATACTTTTCAAGCATTTTTTTATTTTTTGCTTTATAACCTATTGCATAATTATATTCTTTTTCAGGCACATTAATAATTATTTTTTCGCAATCTTTATATTTCTTTGTCAAAGGCAAAAGAAAATCGTTCCATATTTCAGTAAGTACAAGTTCACGGAACGACTGATGAAAAGGACCTGCTATTAAATCATCGCCGTTAAGCAATCCTTCCGAAGGATGAAGTCCTACTCGAATAATATTTACATTATTTTTTTCAAAAATATTAAAAAGTTCTTTTGTCCATTTTACAGCTTTGTCAAGAGGTAAAGCAGTGTATTCTCCATTATTAAATAATTCTTCCAGCTTAGTTCCTTTTACAACTAATGTTGGATAAATTCGTGTATTGTCGGCTCCGAGCTCTACAATTTTTTCTGCAGTTTGTTTAGTCTTCTCCAATGTGTCACAGGGTAATCCTATCATCATTTGCAATCCAAGATGAAACCCATAATCCAAAACCATTTTAGAAGCCTTAACAACATCATCCAATGTATGACCTCTTTCGCAGGCTAATAAAATATCATCGTGCAACGACTGAGCTCCAAGCTCAATTGTTTCAACATGATTATTTTTTAAAAGCTCTAAAATTTCATCATTAATAAAATCAGGACGGGTTGAAAGTCTTATACTTTTCACAAAACCTTTGTCAATAAATGGAGCAACAACTTTTAGAAATTCTTCTTGTTTTTTTAAACTTAATCCTGTAAAAGTGCCACCAAAAAAACCAACTTCAACTAAAGTGTTTTCCTTAGAAATAGTTGTAAGATGTTCCTCAATAATATTTTTAATCTTTTCTGCTGAAGGCAATTTTTGCCTTCCTGAAATTTTTTTCTGGTCGCAAAATATACATTGATGCGGACAAGCCACCCCGGGAATAAATATCGGTATTGTAAAATGTTTTATGATCATAATATTTTAAATATATCTGCAAAATAAAAGATTAATTTCAAATTTATCTTAAATAAAATTATTTTAATAAATGATTTTTTAATTTTGTTGAAAAATATTAATGATGAAAATAAAGCTAATACTTCTTTTAATAATAAGTTTATCAATATTCGGATGCAAAAAAGACGTTGATGAACAAGCAAAAATTGATGAACAAATAATACTGGATTATCTTGCAGAACATAATATTGATGCAATTGCAACAGGAACAGGATTATATTATCTCATTCAAGTGGAGGGAGAAGGCGATGACCACCCTAATGTAAATTCAACAGTTGAAATTTATTATAAAGGTTATCTTACTGATGGAAGTGTTTTTGATAAACGTACTGCTACTCTTCCACTGTATAATGTGATACAAGGCTGGAAAGAAGGTCTTCGTTATTTTAAAAAAGGCAGCGTAGGTAAATTATTTATACCCTCAAAATTAGGTTATGGTCCTTCCTCACGAACAGGTATTCCTGCTAATTCAGTGCTTATTTTCGATATTCATCTTATTGATTTTTAAAATATAATGACAAAAAAAAACATATCGGAAATCAATGAAGACAATAAAATTTTAAACAAAATACAACATTATTGTGCTTATCAGGAAAGATGTGTTTACGAGGTTAAATTAAAACTTTTAGAATATAATTTAACTCAAAATAAAATTAATGATATTATCGAACTATTAAAAAATGATAATTTTATTAATGAGGAGCGTTTTGCTTTGGCATATGTACAAGGCAAGTTCAGAATAAAAAAATGGGGTAAGAACAAAATTATTGCAGGTCTTAAACAAAAAAAAATTTCTGATACTATCATTCAAAATGTCATAAAAAATATTGATAACGATAAATATATCAAGACTTTAAAACAATTGATAAACAATAGAATAAAAGATAAAAAAGACTTACACGACAAAATATTTTTAAATAAAACAATAAATTATTTACGAACAAAAGGTTATGAATATCATTTAATTATTGATAATATTTATAATTTTGAAAAATAAAAAAATCGAATATCATGGTATCAAAAGAAGAAATAAAAGATATAAATACAAGGCTTAATGCTTTGAGGAGGTATCTTTGACATTGATAATAAATTAGCTCAAATAGCAGAAGAAGAAAAAATTACACAACAGCAGGATTTTTGGAACGACCATAGAAAAGCAGAACAAATCCTAAAAAAAATACAGAATAAAAAAATCTGGACAAAAGCATTTTTCAAACTTAACGAAAGTGTTGACGATCTGAACACAATTTTTGAATTTTTTAATGAAAAAGAAGCAAGCGAGGAAGAATTAGATAAACAATATGCTAAAACTTTAAAACTTACCGAAGACCTTGAGTTTAAAAATATGCTTAGTGCAGAAGAAGATAAACTTGGTGCGATACTGAAAATTACTCCGGGCGCAGGAGGCACTGAAAGTCAGGATTGGGCTGAGATGCTTATGCGTATGTATATCCGCTGGGGCGAGATTAACAATTATAAAGTAAAAGAAATTGACTTTCATGAAGGGGACGTAGCAGGCATAAAATCCGTTTCTCTTGAATTTGAAGGCGATTTTGCTTTCGGATATCTTAAAGGCGAAAACGGCGTCCACAGATTAGTGCGATTGTCTCCTTTTGACTCAGCAAACAAACGCCACACTTCTTTTGCTTCTGTTTATGTTTATCCTGTTGTTGACGAAACCATTCATATTGAAATAAACCATGCTGACATAAGCTGGGATACTTTCCGTTCAAGCGGTCCGGGTGGACAAAATGTAAACAAAGTAGAAACAGCTGTAAGATTAAGACATCAACCGTCAGGTCTTGTTATTGAATGCCAGGAAACTCGCTCGCAACAGCAAAACAGAGACAAAGCTATACAAATGCTTAAATCTCAACTTTATGAAATTGAGCTTAGAAAAAAGAAAGAAGCTCAGGCACAGATTGAAGGTAATAAGAAAAAAATTGAATGGGGCTCTCAAATAAGATCTTATGTTATGCATCCCTACAAAATGGTGAAAGACCACAGAACAAATTTTGAAATCTCTAATGTTCAGTCAGTTATGGATGGTAATTTAAATGGTTTTATCAAAGCCTATCTTATGGAATTTGGCAGGGAATAAATAAAACTTTTTTGACTGTTTTTTTTAAGGGGACTTCTATAATATTTAAATTTAATGATTAAAAAAATTTTAAACATTATTTCTTATTGTAAAAAATTGTATTTTGTTAACTTAAAATAAAATCAATGAATATTTTACGAAATTTAATGTTGCTTTTTATAATGATATGCGGTGTAGAGTCTGTATGTCAAAACAACAATTCAATAAATAAAAACAATAAAAAGATGAAATTAAAAATTAATGTTTCAGAAAAACCGGAGACAGATTTTTTGCCGTCTAAATATACATGCGATGGCAGAAATATTTCACCTCCTTTAGTATGGACATCAGCTCCGGAAAACACAGTTTCGTTTGCATTGATTTGTGATGACCCTGATGCTCCTTCAGGCGACTGGATTCATTGGGTTATCTTTAATATTCCTGCTAATGTTTCTTTATTAACTGAGAATATTGAAAAGAAAAAAATTTTTGGAAACGGGACAAAACAAGGTGTTAATGATTTTCGCAAAATTGGTTATGACGGGCCCTGCCCTCCCGGAGGAACTCACAGGTATTTTTTTAAGTTATTTGCTTTGGACACAATTCTTGACTTAAATTCAGGCGCTTCTAAAAATCAACTTATCAATGCCATGAAAGGTCATATTATTGAGCACACACAAATGATAAAAAAATACTCTAGAAAATAAACAATTAAGATTCTAATATTATTTTAATGGGAAAAATTATTAGAATAATTAAATGACGGAGTAAATGATTTTTACTCTATTAAATTTTACCC
>JAGGUV010000168.1 GCA_021158345.1 Bacteroidales bacterium | reverse complement strand
TTTCAAAATCTTTGAGATTTGGGAAATTTTTAACTTTAACTTTTTAGCCGTTGCACGGGGCTATAAATTAAATGTAAAATAAATAATGGCAGCTTGTTTTTTAATTAATTTACCCGTTCCACGGCGGTGAAACTATGAATGATTTAAACTTACGTCTTTAAATTACCCAAACCTGGCAGGTTTTGGTATAGCCGTTGCACGGAGGAATTAATTAAATGTAAAATAAATTTTAATCGATCGTTATTAATTTGCTTATCCGTTCCACGGCGGTTAATTACGAATTTAGAATTGTTTATATTTTTCAAATATATCATACCATATAATGAAAAAGCAGATAAGGTTTTTCTAATACTCTTCTAACCATTTAGATAAAAATACATCATAGACTTTATAAACATTATCTTCATAATAAATCATTTCTTTATTTAATAAATATTTTAATGCTTTATTAATTGAGCTTGCCTGTGTAAAGTTGTACTTTTTAATAAACGTTGATGAGTTTGGCTTTTCAAGAGTTCGCTCTTTGGCTATTGCTTTTAATAAGTTAAATTGTAATGGGGTTAATATATTTCGATAATTAAAATATACATACTCTTTTTCTTTTAAAATTTCGGCTATAATAATATCGGTTATATCGCTGTTAATCTTTTTAATCTTGAGTCCACTCCGAAAAGTTTTTTTAGACAAGATTAACAGGATTTACATGATTTTTGCAAAATGTAAAACATTAATTAGTGTTTGCACGAAAACGCCCATATTGTCATTTCGACTAAAAGGAGAAATCCCATAACATAGTGTATATAAGCTGAATGAGATTTCTCTCCGCCAGCTGGCGGATCGAAATGACAGCACAACTAAAATTTTACGGGTTTTCGTGCTGGCACTAATTATCAACAATATAATTTTAATGGATTTATATGCATTTTTGAAAACAGGCTTTTCGGAGTGGATTCATTAATTGAATGTTCACTTTCACTTGGTGTTTTGTATGCAAATTGCAGGTTGGGAATACCTGTATCTTCATTTATTGATATATTTGCATTTATACCTGAAATTAATTTTGTTAACTTTTTAAACCAATTTGAGTTTTTTGCTTCAATTTCTATTAATTTATTGCCAAATTCCTTAACAAAGTCCGACATATTCTGTGTTTTTAATATATCGAAATATAAGAGCTTTATTTTTTGCGTTTTATCTTGTTCTATATGATAAAACAGATGTTTGATAAGTGCTGTTTTCCCTAAACGTCTTATTGACGTAAGCACTATATTTCTGTTGTTTTTATATGCTTTAAGTAATATATTAAGTTCCTTATTTCTGTTACAAAAATATTTCGGTGAATAATAATCTAACACAGGAAACGGATTTATATATTTCTTTGCTTTACTCATTTTATTACACTTTTGGTGTTACACTGATAGCGTTATACTAATAGTGTAACAAATATAAATTAAATAGTTATAAGATACAAATTATTTTAATAGAGTTTTTTAGACTTTGCTGAAAAAGCCGGTTCTTATTTTTAACCACCAATTAACCCCTAACTCTTTACAGTAATACGTAATATTTCGCATTAAAAGTGTTGAATTTATTTGGATTCAACATTTTTTTTATGTTATTTTGCAATTGTCTAATTACGTAATATGTAAAATATAAAATTATGTTAAAACATCCACAGTGGGCATTAAAACACAAAAAGAAAGGAACCGAATTAAGATTTATAAATGGACATTATTATTTATATGAAATTACAAGTAAATGGGATTCTAAGATAAAACGTTCAAAAAAAATAACATTAGGGATATTGGGAAAAATTACCGAAGAAGAAGGTTTTGTAGAGTCCGAAAAACACAAACTGAAGGAACAAACATTTATTCCTGAGAATATTTATTTAAAAGAATTTGGTTTAAGTTCATTAATAATGGAAGATTTTTCAGAATATACAAAATTATTAAAAAAGCATTTTCCAAAGCACTGGAAGTTTATTATAGCTTTGGCATACAGTAGATTTGCATTTCAAAGTCCATTAAAGAATGCTCAATATCATTTTTCGAAAAGTTATTTGTCTGAATTGTATCAAAATGTGGGACTTTCTTCGCGTTCAATAAGTCAAAAATTAAAGGAAGTAGGTATAAATAGAAAAGAAATCTTAAACTTTTTCGGTGAATTTAAAATTGAAAACGATAATATTCTGTTCGACGGGACAGATATGCTAAGTAATTCCAAAAATATGGGATATCCGCAAAAAAGTAAAACAAAGAAAGGAACATTTGATAATGTAATAAACTTAATGTTTATTTTCTCAACTAAAAGTCAAATGCCTCTTTATTATCGGATTTTATCGGGAAAGACAAAAGATATTAGCAGTTTTAAATTATGTCTAAAAGAGGCTGAAATTGATGATGCGGTAGTAATTGCAGACAAAGGATTCTATTCAGAAAGTAATATAAAAAAACTTGATAATGAAAAATTACAATATATTGTCCCTTTACGAAGAAATAGCCGTTTAATCAATTATAATTCTCACAAAACAAATGATTTAAAAGATTTCGATGGTTATTTTTTGTATGAAAAAAAAATAATATGGTATCATCAAAATATTATTGACGGGAAAAGAATTATCACATACAAAAATGACAATTTAAGAGCAGAAGAAATAAATGATTATCTGAGACGCTGTGAAACTCTGCCTGAAAAATATAATAAAGAAACGTTTTATGAAAAACAATACGGCTTC